>WAQR01000232.1 GCA_015520145.1 Candidatus Hydrothermarchaeota archaeon | reverse complement strand
GATCGATTCTCTGCGTTCGAGCGTTGAAGAGATAAGGAGGAAGGTCGGGATAGCTTAAAAGGGTGAGTAGAGGAATAGAGAGGTAATCCTGCCCGCTTTCTGCAAAATTTTAACACCAGACCACCCCACACCAGGACAGGTGCATTTTCCAGCGGTGCGGGTTCTCCAGGGGATTATACAGGACCGATTTTAATAGAATAGATGTTGAGCCCGTCCAATTAACCCTTTCATTTAAAAATCTTCCTAACTTTTTCATTTGGCTCGTCGAATTGGCTGGTCGAGTGTGTCGAAATCAAAAAAAGGTCTATCTGGCAGGAGAAAAATATCTCTATATGTATGTAATGTCTGAAAAAGAGGGACTGTCCAATTAAAATATGGTTTTGGAGGTGTTAATTGGATGGCCTCGACTATAACCTCGCCATTTTACCCTAATCCAAATATAGACTTCACACCACCCCATCCATCCGCTCCAGCACCTCCTCAATCCTCTCCACCGACTGGGTAACCGCAAACCTCACAAACCCCTCACCGTGCTCGCCAAACCCTATCCCAGGCGTCACCACAACCGCACACTCATCAAGCAGCCTGTTCGCAAATGCCATCGAATCCCCATCAGGCACCTCAAGCCAGCAGTAAAACGTCGCCTTTGGCTTCTCGCACCTCAGACCCAGGCGGTTTAAGCCTGTCACAAGCACATCCATCCGCTCCTCATATATCCTCACATTCTCCTTAACACAGTCCTGCGACGACGTCAGCGCAGCAATCCCTGCCACCTGGATAATCTGCGACGCTCCAGAATCCACATTCGTCTTCACCTTCCCCAGCCCTGCAATAATCTCGCTGTTCCCAACAGCATACGCCAGCCTCCAGCCAGTCATATTATACGTCTTGGAAAGCGAGTCAATCACCACCCCGACATCCCTTGCTCCATCCACCTCCAGGAAACACGGCGGTCTATACCCTCCGTAGGCAATCGCTGAATATGCCTCGTCAGAAAGCACTATCAGACCGTTATCTTTAGCAAAATCCACCACCTCTCTATAAAACGTCCTGTCAGCCACCGCGGCAGTAGGGTTATTCGGATAATTGACCCACATCATCTTCGCCCTCTTCAATATCTCGCCCGGTATCGCCTCCAGATCAGGAAGAAACCCGTTCTCCTTTTTTAAAGGCATCTGGTAGGGCGTGCCACCAGCAAACATCGCACCTGTATGATACACAGGATACCCTGGGTCTGGATACAAAACAACATCCCCTGGATTTACAAACGCAAAATTGATATTATGCACTCCTTCCTTCGACCCGATAAGGGTAATAACCTCGCTTCCTGCATCAAACTCAAGCCCATAATCCCGCTCATACCGCATAGCCACGGCCTCCCTGAAAGAGAGCATGCCCTCGTAGCTCGGATAGCGATGGTTCGCCGGGTCGCCCGCAGCCTCGCAGCACGCCCTTATAATATGTTCAGGTGTCGGTATATCAGGGTCGCCTATCCCGAGCGATATGACATCCGCACCCTCCTTCCTCTTCTCAGCAATCTTCCGATCTATCTCCGCAAAAAGATACTGCGGAAGGCTCAAAATCCTCTCAGCATACTTCATTTTTCGCACAACTCCTCATAAACATAATTACTTATCGAAAATTATTCAAGACCTATCTTCAATAACCATTTCGACTGCCTCGATAAACTGATTGAAATCATCCATCCCTGATGTGATGCTCTCAAAAGCTATCCTGTCATCAAAATCGCCATATCTGTGAACAAGGAAATTTCTAAATCCCTTCATCTGGCGTACAATATCCCCAATCTCCTTAGAAACGACATTCTTCTTTACAAGATTCGCAATAATCCCCTCCTCACTAGATGGGACGCCGAGATCAAGATCTGTATTTATGACCGCACAGATATCAATGACATTCTCTATTGCAAACTCCATCCGCTTATAAATACCGTCCTTCACGATGCCGAGCCTGGTGAACTCCCTGACATCATCAGGCAGGTTCTCCCTGACAATTTCAAGGCTTTCTTCAATTTCCTTTATCTTTGTTCTAATCAAATCCTTTCTCAAAAGAATCACCTGTTTATATAATCATAAAACCTCGGCCTGAAAGACTCGAAATCCTTGATAGTCTCATATGCGACCTCATCCAGAAAACCCTTTCTCTTTGTATACAGCACCTTACCTTTAAGCACTTCTTTTCTCACGTACAGCGGGAGCTGCTGGAATATCTGGACATCTACGTTGCCAGGCAGTTTTGAAAGGAGCTTGAGCCTGAACTCTGACATCTCCCTGTAACTGCCGTCATAATATATACATATGTCATAGTCCGAGGTTTTCAACCCCCTGCCCGTTGCCATCGACCCGTGAAATATTATAAATTCTATACGGTCAAATCCTTCTGTCGACTTTATAATCTCAAGCAGGGTCCCTATTCGCTCCATGCTTCAATCTATCGCAGTCCGGTATATAAAAAAGTGTTGCCTGTCATCCTTTCCATCCTCTATGGTACTGAAAAGATTAAATAATCCCATGCCGAGATTATACCTATGGAAATCTATATAGACGGTGCATGCAGGAGGAACAACACAAAAGGCAGGCCAAGGATAGCGGGTATCGGGGTCTACATTCCTGAAATAAACTTTAAATTTGGCGATGTTACCGATGCGGCTACAAATAACGAGGCAGAATACGACGCCCTCATCTTTGCCTTAAAAACCGCTGCAAAAAAGGGAGTAAAAGACGTGAAAATTTACTCTGACTCGCAGCTCATAGTAAACCAGGTGAACGGGAGGATCAACGAACTTGCCGGCAGATGGAAGATAAATAAACCGCAGCTGAAAGAAAAGATGCGGGAGGTCAAAAACCTTGCAAAAGGTATCAGGGTTGAACTCGTCCATATCCCCAGGGAGAAAAACAAAATCGCAGATGAACTTGCCAATATCGCAATGGACGACATAGAATTTGCAGGGAAATTGTAAGGGAATTGCAAGAGAGTTGTAAGGGAATCAGCCTCCTAGACCCACTCATACCCACTCATATTCCTGGAAGAATTTTCTGGCCTTTCCAAACAGCTCCTCTGGCGGGAACCTCGGGGTCATTGGATCCAGGATGACCTTCTCCTTTTCCTTAATATCCAGGCGTTCCATCTCCATGCCAGACAGGATGACAAATCCCTTTAATGCCTTCTCATAGGAAAAATGGACGGTCTTCTCCAGGATGACTGTAAGATACTGCGGTCTTAGGAAATATGGGGTCATCTCACTTATCTTTGACAGAACAACCCTCTCAAAACTGGATATCCCGAGTATCTCAAGATGCTCGGGTATCACGCCGATTTCATCGTCTCTGACATCGCCTTCATGAACCCTGGCAATAAACTTACCTGGAAGAACCTTTGTTAACATCGCCTTGCACCTACCTATTAATATTATTAGCTATTATAAGATAAATACTTTACTCAAAACTCCGCAAGTTCTTCAAAACTCCCTGCAAGATCACCTCGAAGTCTCCTGGTATATCAGGAATAATCAGCAATAATCAGGAATAGCAGGATATAATATAAATATTGGACAGTTCCAAAAGAGTTACTACTTATACTACTTATTAATGCATGTGAACGGAAGATGAAACTCTTAATACTGGGATCAAAAGAATACCCGCTTGGCACAAGCGATGACCCACTAAGGTCAGGTGGATTTGAGATATATACCCAGAATTTAGTGGCACACCTTGGAAAGAGAGTTCAGGCAGTAACCATAATCACCAGGAAGTTCAAAGATACACCCGCCTACGAGAGAAATGGAAATATAGAGATTTACAGGGTTCCCTGGATCAGGGGCTTCTATTTCCGCAACCCGAGCTTCAATCTTGCATCTTTTCTAAAAGCCCTGTCTTTGGACTTTGACGTGATACTCTCCCATGGACCAATTTCCTCATTTCTTGCCGGCATACTCTCTTCTATAAAAAAAAAGAAACTTGTAGCCATACCTGCCGGAGTAGCCCACACCCAGCCCCAGTATCCGGGCATTTTGAGGCGGGTTCTCTACCTTTTAGAAAACCTGACATACAGGAATGCCGATGTGGTTGTCTTCTTATCTAAAGCAGAGAGAGATAAGTTTAAGTCCCACCTCGGCTACCTGCCAGGGAAGCACAGGATCATACCGACAGGGGTGGAATCAAAAGAGATTGATAAAGATGAAATCGAGAAACTTAAATCCCGATTTGGGATAAAAGGTATTACAATAACCTTCGTCGGCAGGTTGATAGGGGTCAAGGGCGTGGATGTGCTGCTCTCTGCCTTGAGGGACGTGGGAACGGAGATGAAAAACGACTTCACCGCCCTTATTGTGGGAGACGGGCCAGATAGAAAAAAGCTTGAAAATCTCGTAAAAGACTATGACCTCGAGAACAGAGTGGTATTCACCGGCTGGAGGACTGACGTCCCGGCGATCCTTGCAGCAAGCGATATCTTCGTGCTCCCGTCCTACTCAGAAGGCTTACCCATAGCACTCCTGGAGGCCATGGCCGCTGGCAGGGCATGTATCGTCACAGATATCGCGCTGCCGGT
Organism: Candidatus Hydrothermarchaeota archaeon; assembly: GCA_015520145.1. Lineage (GTDB taxonomy): Archaea > Hydrothermarchaeota > Hydrothermarchaeia > Hydrothermarchaeales > WAQR01 > WAQR01. The sequence continues at coordinate 10,582 of WAQR01000232.1, read as the reverse complement.
TGACGACGGGACAGACGCCCTGGTCGTGCAGCCAGGTGATGCTCGCAGACTCAAAGATGCACTAAAACGCCTGACAGAAGACAGTGACCTGAGGGCCAGGCTTGGTAAAAACGCAAAGAAAAAGGCAGAAACCGAATTTTCATGGGAGAGGGCGGGGGATGGATACCTGGAATTATTCAAGGACTGCCTGCCTTAACTGCCAGTTCCAGGCAGATGGCAGGATTTTTATACGAGGACAGGCTATGGAGTGACGTGGAACAGGACACACATCAATCTCCAGGGTAATTGCCATGAAATTCGACCTGCACATACATTCAAAATATTCCCATGACTGTAGAATGGAGCCTCTCAAGATCCTTAAGATTGCTCGCAAAATTGACCTGAACGGGATCGCGGTGGTTGACCACAACACAGTCCTGGGCGGAGTCAAAACAAGCAGGATGCGTGACGAAGATATGTTCGTTATCATCGGCAGCGAGATATGGACGCCACACGGCGAAATAATCGGGCTTTTCTTAAACGAAGAGATTAAGTCCCGGGGTTATCTGGAAGTAATAGACGAAATAAAGGGACAGGGCGGGATATCTGTACTGCCGCATCCATATAGAAAGCACCAGAAATTCCCGGACGACGTGGCTGGAAAGGTAGATGTCATCGAGATATTCAATGCCAGAGATGAAGCCTGGAGAAACATTCGCGCAAATGCCCTTGCCACTGCAACCCATATGCCAGTTACCGCAGGCAGCGATGCCCATCTCCCTCGTTTCATAGGCAGAGGGGCTGTCGAATCAGGGGATATTGTATCCGAAGAAGACCTCAGGAAGGCAATAATCAAGAAAAACATCTCAACCCGCGGGAGGGAACTTGGAACGATAGAGCGCCTGGTGGACACTGCTTACAGGAAAATCGTTAAGTCATCTGTATTCTCCGCTAAGATTCCGCCTCCCAAGTAGGAAATCTATGAAATATCTCGTGCTGGTATAAACCATCCCGAGCGCAGGCAGCGGGTCGTCCAGCGATATCTCGTCGTAGTACAGATCTTTATCGAAGAATTTTAGAAACTCTTTTACAGCGGCGAGCCTGTCCTGTCCATATTTTAAAGACGAAAGCAGGTGCAGCATGTCCCCAGGTATAAGCCACCTGCATCTTACTCCAGATTTATACTCAAATACTGGCTGAACATCTCCGTCCACGGTCATCCTGTACAGCAGGTATGGAAAGTCCACGCCAGATGCGACAGGTAGAGCAAGGGAGCCCCAGAATCTCCCGTTGACCTCCATCAGCAGCGGATTGCCGTTATCGACCCTGAATTCGACCATGGCAACGCCATGCCACTTCATTGCAGACAGCAATTTTAGTGCCAGCTTGACCAGGTTCTCATCTTTAATACTCTCACGGAGAGTGCTCGGGCCGCCGGTTATAGGATACTCGCGCAGCCGTCTATATGCGAATGCCGCGCGTGGTTTACCATGGTTAAAAAGTGCAGCCACCCCACAGCCTCTGCCCGGTGCGTACTCCTGGATTAACGGAAAGCTGGTTACCTTGTGGATCTCACCGTAGCGCGCAATGAGCTCCTCTGCCGAGTTCACATAGTTTTTTTTAGTAACATAAGAGGTAATTGCACCCCCGCGCTCCCATATTGCCTGGGTTCGCGGTTTTATAACTGCGGGATATCCTATCTCCCCGGCAACATTTTTTACTTCACCCACATCCTCAACGAAATAGGTCTTTGGACACGGGATGCCGTTTTCCATGGCGATCTTTAGTGTCCTGGACTTATCTATCGAGTCCAGGAGCGTTTCGAAATCAGGTATCGGCACGTGCGTATATTGAGAGAAATCCTCTTTCTGCCTTGCAACAGGTATCAGCTCGAAATCGTGGACAGGCATAAATACATCATAGTGCGTTTCTGAAACTATTTCAAGCATCTTCTTAACGTATCCTTCTGGATCCTTCTGGGGTGAAGGGTAGAGAATCTTATGTTTGCAGTATCTGGAAAAGAAAGATGGTGCAATCGCAGTACTGTCAGAAATCGTCACATCAACCCCATGGCGTCCAAGCGACCTTATGATAGTAAGCGCCGCCCTCCGCGACGCACCTGTTACCAGAGCATTCATCTTCTATCTCCCGAAAATTCTTAATATATAATCCCATATGGTTATCGAATCAATATCGCCAGAGATACAAAACGCACTTCTTGCTCCATGCGGCCACCGCCAGATCCTGGCAAGAGGTGCGGTTGAGGACTCTATCGCCTTCAGTGCATTTACGGCGTCCATATCTTCCTCAAAATACATCCCGTACTTCTCTCTATTTGCGGTCTCGTCAATGAAAAAACCTTCGCCTCTTAAAAATTTTATGAAGTCCTCTGAAACTCCTGGCGAGACCCCTATAGCAGGGAATGTCCTGTTATTGAACGCAAGTCGGTGGGCATCTGATCTCTCCCAGGCACCGAACCACTCTCTCAGCGTCACATCTGTTTTTACATTACGTAAGATTATTGTGGCGTTGCGACTGGCATCTATATTGATATGGCTGCCTTCTATTCGTATCTCAAATCTGTGTCTATCCCGCCACCAGTCTGCTATCTCTTTTAGCTTGAATGTAGCGACAGGCGGGTTTTTCGATGCAGATTCTCTTAAAATCTGCTCGAGTGCCCCTGCACAGAGTTCTATTCTTTCAGGATGGAGTTGCAAGACGAACAGCTCACCTCTTTCATAGGTTTTGTTCAGTATCCCCTGCCAGATCCTGTAGATATTATCGGAGTCGATTATGTTCAACCTGTCGATTAGGAGCTCGTCGTCCGGGAGCGAGACAGGAATGGAAACCAGACCCCCTGAATTATTATCCTTTATGGTCGGCTTTATTGTCGGCACTGAGAGGCATTTCCCTGAATTCAGCGGCTTATAGAGATTTACAAGCTTCTCGTATGATTCGTTATTTCTTTCGATATCGATTTTCGGGACAACGTTCCACAGGATCGTACTGGTACTGTTGTATAACCCATGTCTGGAAAGTATATTTTCTGTATCCCTGTTATACCTCAAATAAGGCCCACGAAACCCGTAAAAATTGATATTACATGCATTGAACCTGTTCATTGCTTCATTTAAGTGTTTTTCCTGCCCCTGCCGGTTCAGTGCCGAGATGTCCCTGTGTACATTACCATGAATCGCAAACTCTATCCCTTTCCCCTGGATTGATCTTATAAGTCTACAGTGCCGCTTGAGGGTCACCGCTGTGATTGAAAAAGTGGCAGTGCAGTTATTTCTTTTCAGTATCGTGCAGTACCGATGCAGTTTACTCTTCATTTTGCCTTCCGTAAGCCCGTATCTTCCAATGATTGAATTCATGCGTCTAAATGCATTTCCAATCCCTCTGGTAACGACTGCGTGTTTTATAGCCTGTGACATCCTGTTTCACTTTTGAAATTCGAGTTGTCGAGACTTAAACCTTTCGACAATAGATCGACAATAGATACTGGTGCACTCATCTCCATGATTTAAGCACCGCCACAGCCTCCTCCACTAAACTGCACATTTTTTCGAACTTGCATCGGGTTTCAAGAAAACTTATATTAATTGGCAGATAAGAAATGGTGATTCATGGACGCAATTATTATCGATGACAGGATAATTGTAGAAGATAAAAAGGCGATATCAAGGCTTGTGCAGCGTGGTTTTGGAAAGGTAAAGGAAAAACAGCTCGAGCTATCTCTTATAGAGGGTCTATTCCTCCTGGAAAGCGGGACCCTTAAGATAAATGGAGATATAGGAGATATAAGAGAGATAAAAGAGAGATTCTGGAAGGCCGATGATGAGTTCCAGATGAGGTACAGGGTATATAAAGACCTGAGGGAGAGGGGATACATTGTGAAGACCGGTTTCAAGTTCGGGGCGCATTTCAGGGTCTATGATAGAGGGAAATCCCTTGACGGCCATTCGAGATATCTTGTTCATGCAGTACCTGAAAATTATTCCCTTTCCTTTACAGAGGTTTCCCGCGCGGTAAGGCTGGCTCAGGGTGTGAAGAAGGAGATGATATTTGCTGTGGTGGACGACGATGGAGATATTACATATTATTCGGTTGATAGGATTACACCGTAAATGATTACCTAGATGATTACCTAAATGATACCTAAATGATTACCACAAATAAAAAGACTATCAGGAGACTCAGGAGACTACCAGGAAAAGATATTATCAGGAAGATTTAAAATGACAGGAAATGATTTTGTTGTAACACCGTGGGAAGTACGGGGGGATGTTGATTACGGTAAATTAATAGAGAAGTTCGGTACAAAAAGGATAGATGAAAAGCTCCTTTTAAGGATAAAAAAACATTCAAAAGAGCTCCACCCGATGCTCAGGCGGGATATATTCTATTCCCACAGGGGCTTTGACAGGGCGTTGACAGAATACGAGAACGGCAATCCGTTTGTTCTGTATACCGGAAGAGGCCCGTCAGGACATACCCATCTCGGCCACCTGATGCCGTGGATATTTACAAAATATCTCCAGGACACATTCAAGACAAAGCTTTTGTTCCAGATAACAGATGACGAAAAGTTCCTGTTAAACGAGAGATTGTCCCTGGACGATACAAGGGACTTTGCATACGAAAATATCCTGGATATAATAGCTCTCGGGTTTGACCCGAAAAATACCGAGATATTCCTTGACACCGAACTTATCAAATCCCAGTACAAACTCGCGCTAAAAGTTGCAAAAAAGATCACGTTCAGCACGATAAAGGCGACATTCGGGTTCAGTGACAGCTCGAATATCGGGATGATATTCTTTACAAGTATCCAGTCTGTACCGTGTTTCCTGGAGTCTGAGAGGAGGGGTAAGGACGTCCCTGTCCTGATACCCTGCGCAATTGACCAGGACCCGCATTTCAGGCTGACACGAGATGTGGCAGAGAGGATAGGATATCCAAAACCTTCCCTGGTGCACTGCAAGTTCTTCCCGAGCCTTCAGGGAAGCGACAAGATGTCTGCATCAAGCCAGGAGAGCTGCATCTATACCGTAGACTCACCATCAACTGCAAGAAAGAAGATAATGAATGCCTTTACAGGCGGACAGGAGACCATAAAAGAGCAGCGAGAAAAGGGCGGGAACCCTGATGTCTGTTCTGTCTATCAGTATCTCCTGTATATCTTCGAGGACGACGACAGGAAGATAAAAGAGCAGTATGAACAGTGCAGGTGCGGTGAACTGATATGCGGGGACCACAAGAAATATCTGTCAGAAAAGGTTGAGACGTTTCTGGTAAGGCACCAGGAGAACAGGGAGAAGGCAAAGGACAGGATTGAGGAGTATATGGTGCGGGACTGAGATAATAAATGGTCTTAATCGACGGTTTTATATCTAGAATATCTAGAAAATGCAGGAGAAGAGACAAAAGAGAGAAGACATGAGAGCATTTATAGGAGTGAGGATAAAAATATGGAGGACTATCTTATCAGTCGGACTTGTGCTGTTACTGGTAACAGTTGGTTTAGGATGCGTGGGTGAAGGAACGCCAGAGAGTAAGAAGGATAAGGCGGACATGAATGATGTAGTAAGCCAGATGCCCCTACAAAGACATTCACCCACTGGGTCATATACAATATACCTCCAGATAAACAGGGCCTCCCAAGAGGAATAGAGAAAAAAGAAACCCTGGCAGATGGTAGTCTCCTGGGGGTAAAGTGGAAAAGGCAATGAAAGATCATGTACTGGCAAAAGGGGAGAGGGAGGGGAAATATGGGAGAAACATGCATTAAATATAAATATTGATTTAATGCCCTTAAGTATCATGGATAAAAATGATAAGAAAATCGTCCTGTTCTACCCGAAGACAGGGTTTAGTATCAAAAATGTATCCATAGTCATCCCTCAATCGGTACTGTATGTTGGAACCGCTCTAAAGATGAACGGTTATGATGTAAAGATTATTGATACCATGATAGATGACAACTGGAGAGCTACATTTAAAAAAGAACTTGAAGACGGGATCATTGCAGTCGGGATAAGCTGCATGACCGGAATGCAGATACTTGCAAGCCTGGATATTGCAAAATATGTCCGAGAGCTCAATCCAGATATTCCGTTAATCTGGGGCGGTATCCATCCGTCACTTCTGCCAGAACAGACACTTGAGAACCCTTATGTGGATTTTGTTGTTATTGGCGATGGTGAGGAGACTACTGTTGACCTGATAAACAATCTGGGAAACAGGGAAAATTATAAAAATATTCCAGGGATTGCATTTAAAAACGGCGGCAAGATAGTCGTCAATCCACCAAGAAAACCTTTTGATTTAAACAAGATCCCTATCCCTGATTACAGTCTGCTCGATGTCAGGAATTATATCACATCCCAGACAAAAGGTGAGCGGGATATCGTTGTCCACACCTCGCGCGGCTGTCCTCACAGGTGTACATATTGCTATAACCCGGCTTTCCATCACCGCAGATACAGGACACTGACGCCAGAGAATGTTGTCAGGCATATCAAATACATCATCAAAAATTACAATATCACAGCAATCAATCTAAACGAAGACAATTTTTTCACTGACAAAGCCAGGGTTGAAAAGATATGCCAGCTCCTGATTAAAGAAAATGTCAAGATAAAGATAAGAACCCAGTGCAGGGTTGATTATATTGTAAAATATTCTGACGAGTTTCTTAAACTGATAAGAAAGGCAGGGATTATCCTGCTATACCTTGGCGGTGAATCCGGCTCGAATAAGATCCTGAAAAAGATTAAAAAAGATATTACAAGAGAACAGATAATCACAGCCAACAGGATATTAAAAGGATATGATATCTCGCCGAGATTCAGTTTCATGGGCGGGTTCCCTGGGGAGTCTATTGAAGATTTCAAAGAGACCCTGGACCTGATGAGGGTGCTTATCGAAGAGAACCCTGCTGCATATACAACACCAATCCAGCTGTTCAGCCCCTATCCCGGTACCGAGCTGTTTGACCTGGCAGTTGAGCATAATTTTAAACCTCCCTCCACCCTGGAAGGATATTCCAAATCTAACTGGAATGAAATAGATTATGAATGGCTGACGGAAAAGGAAAAGAACTTTTTGGAGAATGCATCTTTTTTCACTTATTTTATAGATTCAAAGAGTGTTGCAGAATATACCGGTAACCACTTTATCCTCAGGGTGATAAACAGGATATACGGGAAGATAATCAGGCTTAGAATAAGATTCAATTTTTATTTCTTTATGCCTGAAGTATATTTTATCAAATATTTTATTAAAAAGAGGGTTCACAAAGTCTGAGGTGCTGGAATAAAGGTAAACACTATGGCCTTGAACGTCCTTTTGATATCTATTTACAAACCGAATGTAGGCGGTATCGTCACCCATGTTGACAACCTTATAAAATATTCAAAGAACGAGTTTACAATCCTGACCTATAGAAGATTCATAAACCTGCCGTTTTTCAGGGCATTTGGCTTTATTGTTTTCGGCTTTTTTGAAGGGCTTAAAAGGGATTGTGATGTGATACATGCACATTATGCCGTGCCGCAGGGGCTCCTGGGTGCACTGCTGAAGACGATAAAAAGAAAACCACTAATAACCACCCTGCACGGCTCTGATGTGACCATCCTGGCCAGGCGGCCTTTTACCCGGACACTTGTAAAGTACGTCCTGGATGCCTCTGATACAGTCATAACTGTAAGCGAATTCCTGAAAGAAGAAATTTTAAGACTTGGAATAGCTGAGGAGAAGGTGAGGGTAATATATGGCGGAGTCCCGGGGGATGGAGAAGTACCTGGAGAGCCTTTTGATATAGGAGGGACGAATATCCTATTTGTCGGGAGTCTTGTAAGGCAGAAGGGTGTGGATATCCTTTTAAGGGCATTTAAGAACTTGAAAATGGATATGGCCTCGAAAGGGAGTACAGTCTTTACGAACTCTATAGATTCCAGCCCTATTAACCTTATAATAGTCGGGGACGGTAAAGAAAGGGCTGCACTTAGAAGATTGGCAGACGACCTGAACTTAAAAGACGTCTATTTCCTGGGTTCGAGAGGGGATTTGAAGAGTATTTTTAAAAAAAGCGATGTCCTGGTCCTGCCATCAAGGGAAGAGGGATTTGGATTGATACTGCTTGAAGCCATGGCAAATGGTGTCCCTGTCGTTGCCTCGGATGTCGGAGGAGTTCCGGAAATCATCGAAGATGGTAAAAATGGGCTGCTGTTTAAAATTGGAGATTTTGACGACCTCTCCTCCAAGATCTCCCAAGTTCTAAAAGAAGGTGAACTAAGAGATACACTTATAGGAAATGGGAGGGAGACAATAAAGAAATTCAGCTGGGAGACTATGGCATATGAAGTCGATAAGGTCTATGAATCCAAGATATATGAATGCAGATGATTTCCTTAAACCGGAGGTCTCACTTCCGGCGGTCTATCTCGTGTTCCTGTTTTCTGCATTTGTCGCGTTCAGGATTCGGGTCGTAAGGGAGAACCTGTCTGCTTTTGCAGATCCGTCTGTCTTAAGTTTTGTCCTGAGCCTTGGTGCGGTATCTCTTATCATCTGTTTTATTCGTATCGGGAAGAAGATTCAGATTTACTACGCTTCTCGTATTTCTCGTACTTGTCGTTCGACTCCTCATTTTTTCCTGTATCTTATACTGACATTAATCTTCTCGGTTACATCTCTTGCCCTGTATCTGACTTTTCCGATGCCTGGTGTTTTGATATTCGGTATTGCTGGAGGGTATGCCTTCCTGGTGTGGCAGATATCAATGAGGCTTGAGGATACAGGACTGCTTACCGCAGGGGCTGTCGGCATTGCTGTCGTTTTTGCGTTTGCGACACTTGTTAGAGGGATTCCCATAATGGATGCGGTCTCAAGGCAGGATGTCGCGGTAACGCCTGCCAGGGCTCTGTTCCATGGATTTGCCATATTTGCTTCGACTCTCTTGATAGCCTTTTATGGAAAGAAGAGGGGGATCCCTGTGATACTCTTCCTGGCTTTACTTGGGATCGCCTCTGGATTCAAGTCAGATGCTATCGCCATCCTGGTATCTGCGGGAATTGCGGGACTGTTATTGAAACGGGTGAGTCTAAAGGAGGTCTGTGGGATTTTAATCGTTGTTGTGTTTATACTGACTGCGGTAAGTACACATATTGCGAACATATCTTATGATACATGGAAGATCCCGCCTGTCTATTACATGTTCTACAGGGCGGGGTTTACGTTCTCTGTATTTAACGAGATTGTAGAACTGTCCTTTCCAAACGGCTACCTTTATGGAGAGGCAATTTTGAGCACGACACAGGAGATTATGAGCACCAGGGTACTGGATTACGATACACCTCATATCATAACATCCACCCTCATCGGGCCGGGGATGCTGGATTTTGGTGTATGGGGGATTGTTGCGACAGCAGCGTTTATCGGGGTCTATCTGGGTTTCATGGATGGTTTCAGAAGGACAAGGTTTGAGACCTGCCTTTTTGCAATTGCCCTTACCCACACGTTCATATTAATCGAGGTGGGACTGCAGCTTTCGAGTATCATTTTGTATCTTTCCCTGCTCTATCTCTTTTTGTCTGGTGGGGTGCCGGAAGGCGGTGCACCAGAGAGATTGCCAACGGAGGTTAAACCGTAATACAGCCCATTTTACGTAATCGGTATGTTTATCTTTTCTATAACGGTTTTAGTTTCCTTTTGGATCTCACAGGTCCCCACAACTTATCCTGGATATTGAGTTTGTATATCCGTGAAAGATGAATAAGGACGTCGTTTGGAGAAAATCTTTTCAGGAGTTGTTTGTCAGCAAGGAGTCTGTAAAGTTTGTAGTAAAAAGATTAGTGAGATAATGTTTACGAAAGCAGGCAGTCCTAATCCAAGCAAATCATTAGATAATCCCAAAGCTTCAGTAAAATATTTATTAAAAAAAGATTATCCCAAGACGTATGGAAACCAAAAGACAGTCTTTAATGGAAATTGAAACAAAAGACAGAAATAAGATTTTCAGGATAATTTCTGTTGTTTTGAGCATTCCTGCAATGGGTATCGGGACAGTACTTTTATATTTTGGATATTTCGAAGAAGACTATGTCTATTTATTTTTTTATTTTGTTATGGGTCTCGCGATTATTGTAATGGGCGGGTGGTTATTTTTATCGAGCATATCAACAAGAAGAAGAGGCGGCAAGAGAACATCTATTAAACACGTAACAATCAGTAAAGAAGGGGCGAGAGAAAATGTAGAGATGATGAATCAGGAGACGTGTCCAGGCTGCGGCTCTAAGATAATATCTGCGGGAAAATTTTGCGGAAACTGCGGCGCTAGTTTGAAAGAGTAATTATAGTCAATTCAAACACCTTCGAGTGTTATAGTCGAGGCCATCCAATTAACACCTCCAAAACCATATTTTAATTGGACAGCCCCTCTTTTCAGACATTACATACATATAGAGATATTTTTCTCCTGCCAGATAGACCTTTTTTTGATTTCGACACACTCGACCAGCCAACTCGATCAGCCAAATGAAAAAGTTAGGAAGATTTTTAAATGAAAGGGTTAATTGGACGGGCTCAAAGGTAACTTATATAT
>WAQR01000231.1 GCA_015520145.1 Candidatus Hydrothermarchaeota archaeon | reverse complement strand
TCCCAGGAAGATGGACGTGAACACATACTGTATCCTCTGTACAGAATGTATCAAGAGTTGCAGGCATGACAACATCTCTTTTAATATCCGCCCATTTGCCAGTGACCTGGTAAAGCCGAGAGAGACCAGGAGGGACGAGGCATATCTCTCGATTGTCATGCTCAGTATGACGGCATTCCACGGCATTACCATGATACCTGCCTGGTCAAATTGGACGGCAGGACTCCAGGAGATTACCGGATCTGGCTATTATTTCGTGTTCACCGTACTGATGGCAGGATTGCTCCTCCTATTTCCAGCGGTATATTATATTTTATGCTGGCTGTCAAAGATAGCCTCGGCAAATCACCGTGTCCAGTTAAAGACCATATTTGTCAATTATGCATATTCCCTGCTGCCTATTGCCCTGTTCTATCACCTCGCCCACAATACCATGCACTTTTTCAGGGAATCCCAGAAGATAGTCCCCGTGCTCTCTGACCCGTTTGGATGGGGTTGGGACATCTTTGGAACCGCCGGCATGAACCCCGGGCCTGTACTCTCGCTTAGTGCAATATGGTATATCCAGGTCTTTCTTGTGGTCACAGGACACGCATTCTCGATTTATGTCGCATCAAAGGTTGCAAGGCAGACGTTCGAAGACGAGAAACAGGCCGTGCACAGCCTTTTACCCCAGCTTCTGGTTCTGGTGGGATTTTCGATTGTGAGCCTGTGGCTCATCTCACAGCCTATGGTAATGAGAACTGCGATGTAAACCTATTATCGCAGCTATTACCACCCTCCTCACCATTATTACCCATTTAGGTTACAATCATTAGCCAAATGCGCATATTAATATAAGAGTCCCGGTAAATAGGTGGCCATGAATCATGCAATCTGTACAGCCCATACAGCCCGTACAGCCAGTACGGCTTCAACATCTGCCGTTTCAATAGTCATTTCAATACTCATTTCAACAGTACTTGTACTATCTTCTGCGGTTGCGGCTGCTGGATATACGGATTCAGATAAATATGCAGCTGGTAAAGATATGGGCGGTCCTGAGGGCGGCCTTGATATAGAATTTATGACTGTTCCAGAAGAACCGCAAAATTTCCAGCCCTTCTTTACTGAAAACCGGCCGGCAAAGGTAATCGTAATGGTGAAGGATGCTGAGGGGAACTTTGTGGAAAACGTAAATATAAACATGGAAATAGAGCATGTAAAAGGCCCTGTCAGCGGGAAGATATTACACACAGGTTTTCCATATCTTGAAGGGAAAAAGACCATGGCAGGGAGCTTTACTGCCCCGGATGGGAGGCTGGAATTCAACTATGTCTTTCCGATAAGGGGCGAGTACAGGGTGGTCATAGAGGCATTACCCGCAGGTTCATCGGTACAGTTCAAGTCTGTTACGCCTGTCACAAAAGAATTTCGTGTGCATGTCAGAGAACAGGGGTTTGAGGTAAGGAACGCTGTTATTCTAAGTGTGCTGCTCCTGGTTTTTGGAATTGCCATCGGTGTGGTGTACGGCAGGGCAAGTCTTGCAGGAAGTGCAGGAGGGAGCAGATGAAGCCAGGTCGTCAGATGTGGGTTATAACACTGGTGTTTTTATTAATATTGCTATCTTTCTGCCTGTTTCTGAAATACGGATGGAAATATGGTATAAAATAGAGGTGATAAAAAATGGGAAAGAACAGACCGGTATCCTGGACAGAGGTGGTTATTGGGCTTCTCATCCTGTTTCTCGGTACTCCAGCTCAGGTATCTGCTGTTGATTTTAAGGAGGCTGGAGAGGCAGTGGTAGATTTCTCCATGGATACTCCAAAGGTCGGTGTTCCGGCAGAGATGAGTGTTGCAATCAAAGACGCAGCGACCGGTGAGGCGATAAATGATGTGAGGATAACCATGGAGGTCGTAATAGTTGAGGACGGGCTTAAGATGTTTTCTGGAGACTTCTATTCCAGGGATGGAACGTTTGATATGACCTACCATTTCCAGGACGCAAGCGAGCACGCGGTAAATCTTATTGTATATCCTACAGAATCATCGAACGTACAGTTTCAGCCTGTTTCCAGGACGTTTCTAATCGAGGTCGAGCTGCCTGAACCCCCGACGAAGGTATGGCTGAAGACCTGGATATTCCTTATGGGGCTCCTGGTGATAGGGGTTGGTATTGGATTTTTTGTGGTGAAATTTCTTGGAAGACAGGCAGTGACCAGGCAGTGACCTACACCACATGACCCATAAACCTCAAGCACGTCCTCTACCCTCTCCAGACACCATAAACATTATCTTAAATGCATTAGTACCTGGTGTATGCTGTCCTATGAAACTCATAATATCCCTGTTCCTCACAGGTATTCTCATGGTATCTGTTTTACCTGTACCTGTGTATGCCCACATACCATCCGGCTACAGCCAGAAGATATCCACACAGGTTGATGACTATTTTGTAAGGATAATAATCCTCCCTGCCAGACCAGAGGTGAACAGGAGCTGTGAGATTATTGCAGGGATAATCAACAGCGAAACGAATGCCCCGTTTGATGGAACTGTGAAGATTAACGGCATCCCTGCCGTGCAGTTTTCCCAGGGTTTTTATGAAATTACATATATATTTGATAGTGCAGGGAATCACACCGTATTATTTGAGTTTGACGAATCTGGAAGTCAGGGGGGTCTGGGCGGTCAGGACGGTCAGAAGGGAGAGATATTGAAAACTGAAATAACAATAGAAGTCGTGGATGCCCCGGGTCCTGGCAGGCTGTTTTTGGGCGGCATGGCTGTTACATTATTTATCCTCTTTGTCGTGGTATGGTATATCAGGTCTAAAAAAGTTAAAAAAGATAAGTGAAATTGCCCTATAAGTTCTGGAGTTTAACCCCATGAAAAAAGAAAGAATTGTCTTACAGAGAACTTTATCAGAAGAAAATGTTAAGGATAGTTATTCTAAAATTGCTGGGTTCTATAACTTTTGGAGCTGGCTAACAGAATCAAAAGCAACTGAAAAGGTTATAGAATTGGCGCAAATTCGGGACGGTGAACAAATCTTAGAAGTTGCGGTCGGAACCGGCTTGGTCTTTGCAGAAATCGTTGAACGAAATCCGAATGGCAGGAATGAAGGGATAAACGTTTCCCCGGTTATGTTATCTCGTGCGCAAAGATATTTAAAAAATCATGATGAGGATAGCTTTCACTTGCAAGCTGGTGATGCCTACCAACTTCCTTTTGAGGAAAATACATTTGACCTTATTATCAATAACTTTATGCTTGACTTGCTGCCTGAAACAGATTTTGTCACCGTTTTGTCTGAATTTAACAGAGTTCTCAAGCCATCGGGAAGAGTTGTTATTTCTAGAATGGCTTTTGGGAGAAAGTGGTATAATAAGATTTGGCAGTGGATAGCGAAACATTTCCCCTCATTATTGTCTGGTTGTCGCCCAGTATCAATGTATGATCATTTAGGGAAAGCTGGTTTTGGTAATATTAAATCAGAATACTTGAGTCAAAACACGTTCCCTTCTGAAGTTCTAAGAGCGGAAAAATGGGCAGCTTCGCCTAACACAGCATAAAAGCTTCATGCCTTGTGGCACTCATCCAAATTTTTGCCTTCGGCAAAAACTTCTTTTAGCCTGGGAACGTTAGGCGAAATGGCGATTAATATATATGAAAGGATGATAGTATGAAGGCAATTCAAAATCAAATGAGAGAGGATATGATGACACCTGAGGAGATTCTACGCTTATTTAATACAAAAAATATAGACCATGACTGGTCATTTTTGAAGTATAAACCGTCAGATACTGGTAAGTGGACTCACAGTTATCATAGATATCCCGCAAAATTTATTCCACAGTTAGTAGAGAAACTGATAGATGAGTATGTAGGAGGCAAAGATGCCCTCATAAATGATCCTTTTTATGGTTGTGGAACCACAATTGTTACTGCAATATCAAGAGGGTTTAAGGCAAGTGGAACAGATATCAATAGAATAGCTTATCTAATAACTAAGGTGAAATCAACACCTATAGAGCTGACATATCTTGATCAGAAGATAAAGCAATTTTTGTCAGCAATAAAATTCTTAGAGAGTAACCAACAAACATTATTCCCTATGGGAAGTATTGAGCCTCTAATCCCAGAAAAACATATTGAGAGAATTGATTATTGGTTTACTGAGGAGAACAAAAT
>WAQR01000230.1 GCA_015520145.1 Candidatus Hydrothermarchaeota archaeon | reverse complement strand
GTCAGAACAATATTAATATATATCTTATCCACCACAGTTACAGTGCAATGTCAATCAGAAGCATCCGAAGCGTCCTTGACGACTATAAAAAAGGGAAGATCTCGGCTAGAGAGGCAGAAAAAGAGCTGCGCATTTTCAGCATTGAAGAGATATCGAACCTGGCAAACCTCGACACTCACAGAGAGATGAGGTCTGGTGTGCCTGAAGTCGTATTCGGTGAGACCAAGACTGCATTTGATATAACAAGGATCGCAAACAAAATTGTCAGAAAAAACGGCAGGTGTATCATATCCAGGATATCGAAAGAGAAGGTCGAGCAGATTAGAAGAGATCTCCCCAAAAATTTTGTTTTTGAACACAATGAAAGGGCGGGCATACTTGTAATAAAAGCAAGAGGATATGAAATAAAGGATACAGGTGGGAAGATAGGGATCTTATGTGCCGGGACATCAGATATAGCAAAGGCTGAAGAAGCAAGAATCATCTCTGAAGAGATGGGCGTAACGGTGTATACGTTCTACGACATCGGAATTGCCGGGATACACAGGATCTTCCCGGTTTTAAAGGACGTGATAGAACGTGACCTGGATGCACTTATCGTTGCGGCAGGTATGGAAGGCGCTCTTCCCTCTGTTGTCGCAGGGTTCGTGGATATCCCTGTCATCGGCCTTCCAATCTCTACAGGATATGGGGTAGGGGGGAAAGGAGAAACCGCACTGTTATCTATGCTCCAAAGTTGCAGTCCAGGTATTGCTGTGGTGAATATCGACAACGGATTTGGTGCGGGTGTTATGGCGTCTTTGATCGCAAACAGGGCGTCTAGAAATTCATCCAAAACTCCCTAGTGCCACCTAAACCAATCTGATCTCTCTTTTTAATCTCAGGTAGGTAGCCATCTACTTTTCCAAATCGTAGGCTGCCAGAAGGTGCAGCACGCCCTGGTCGCGGTAGAGGTCACGTACTCATTTTTTAACTCGAACTTGTGGTCGTTTCGACTCTTTACATGTCCTTTGTACGCTGGCAAGGATCACGTGAGAACGAAATAACTTACGGAAGAAAGTTCATTGAGCAGAGGAGAAAGGCAAAAAATAGGCATCAGGTCGTTACGCTCTGCCCGTTCCTCAGCAGGAAGATATCCCTGTTAAATTGATATCCATGGTCTTCTGCAAGCTCGACATAAGATGTGAGCATCTTCAAATCACCGTGGCACGGTATAATCTTCTCAGGCTGGAGCATCTTTAAAAGGTCGCTGTGATCCTCTCTATATGCGTGACCTGAGACATGGACATCTTTAAATATCCTTGCACCCTGTAACCTGAGTTTTGTCTCGAGTGAATATCTGTTCGCAACGTTTATCGGGTTGGGGATTACAGTCGCCGAGAATATCACCTGGTCGTCCTTTTTTATTTTATATGCCAGCTTTCTCAGGGAGATCTTGGAAAGCAGGGCATCTGGCTCGCCCTGGTGTCCTGTCACTATCAGGAGATATTTCTCCCTCCCGTCATCTGATATCGTTTTGAGGCTCTTCCTTATGGCATCAGGGGCGCCGTAGAGGTGTGCGTCTTCAGGGAGGTTTAGAATCTCTGTCTTTTCTGCAAGCCCCACGTATTTTTCCATCGACCTCCCCAGGAGTACAGGGGTTCTGCCTATTGCACTGGCGGCTTCTGTGATACTCTTGATCCTTGCTATCTGTGATGAAAACGTTGTCACGATAAGACCCTTCTCTGGGTCGCTTTTTTTCAGGTTGTCTCTTACAAGTATCTCTGCAATCTTCTCCGACGGCGTCCTCCCACCGTCAAGGACCCTTGTCGTTTCGACAATCATACACTTTATACCCTCACTGCCGAGCTCTTTGATCCTCCTGTAGTCTGGCGGCTCTCCTATTACAGGTGTGTCGTCGAGTTTGAAATCGTTTGCATACACAAGTTTCCCTTCCTTTGTGTGGACTACGAGCATTGCAGTGTGTGGGATGCTGTGTGTCATCCTGACAAACTCGATACCGATTTCAGGAGTAATCTGCAGGATATCACCTGTATCCAGTGTGTGGACAGGGTTTTTTAACCGTCCAAAATTCTGTTCCTTTTTTATGAGTTCTGTTGTAAATCGTGTCCCGATTATCGGGGCATTTTTGTATTTTTTTGCAAGTATTGTAACTGCACCGATGTGGTCCAGATGCCCGTGTGTCAGGATAATCGCCTTTACATCTCCTCTTACAACTGAATCATCCGGTATGATGCCCTTGCTGGCGAGTTCTGATTTGCCCATTTTTGATATGTCTGTATCCTCATGGACCATCACCCTGTCAAGCCTTATACCCATTTCAACTATAATGGTATCCCCGCCTATCTTGATGGCGGTCATGTTCCGCCCTACTTCCTCATATCCTCCCACCGCAGTAATTCTCATCTTCTATCCTCCTTTAGAAAAAATAATTGATAATATTTAATCATCCAATCATCCATTGATAATCATCATCTTATTTGTATCGTCTGTTTGCATACTTTTTACAGTCTATTTTACGGCTTTTAAGCCATTTTTCAGTATTTCCTTTTATAATCAGGTCTGTTTTAATTAGATCACGAATGTTCTGGGCTCCAACAAGAAACATTGCAGCCCTTAGTTCCTCAACAACCCGGCTAATCTCTTTTATAACGTCTTTATGACTTCTTGTAGCTTTGCCGAGCAGGGGCAGGGCAAGCCCGCAGGCAGCGGCATTTAATGCAAGAGCCTTTGCTACCTCTATCCCGTTCCTTATACCTCCTGTTGCAATGATCTTGAGATTTGTATATTCTACACATTCGATTGTGGAGATGGCTGTCGGTATCCCCCAGTCCCAGAAAAGTCTTCCGATATTGTTATTTTTATTTCTAAATGATTCAACTGCAGAAAAGGAAGTACCTCCAAGACCGCCGACATCTATCCCTTTTATCCCCACATCTTCCAGTTTTTTTGCCTCCTCTCTTGCGATTCCGCCGCCTGTTTCTTTTGCGATTACCGGGACTTTGAGTTTCAGTTTTCCTATCTCTCTAAGACAGTTCCTGAAATTGACATCTCCTTCAGGCTGTGTTGCCTCATGGAGAGGGTTTAGATGTATTGCGATGGCGTCGGCATTTATCATTTCTACAGCTTTTTTTGCCTCCCTGATCCCGTATCCTTTTGCAAACTGGACAGCTCCGAGGTTTCCGATTATAAAGGCATCAGGCGCTACATCCCTTACAATCGAGAACGTATCTTCCAGTGTCTCGTCATCTATTGCAGCCCTCTGGCTTCCAACACCCATTGGGATATTGAGTTCCTGGGCTGCCAGGGCGAGGTTCTTGTTTATCTCTTTTGCCTTGCTGTGGCCGCCGGTCATCCCTGCAATGATTATCGGGGCTAAGATCTCTTTTCCAAAGAAATCTGTGCTTGTATCGATGTCGTCCTTATCGATTTCTGGAAGTGCCCTGTGGACGAATGTGATATCTTCGAAACCGTTTTTTACCCTGCTCTGGATGTCTTCTTTCAGGCAGATGTTGATATGGTCGAGTTTTCTGTCTTTTGTACTCATTTCATTTTCCCGTTTTCCCTATCACTTTAGTTCCTCTTACTTCTTCCCCTAATAAAGCTTTCTTCAGTCTGCCTGGAACAAGGGCATTTATTATGGTCTGGTTTGTTTTGCTGTTCATGATTTCCATGACCTTGTTTTTTATTCCGCCTGTGACGTCGCCTTCGAGTTTTTCCAGGTTCTGGTAGATTTCGTTGAAGTTATTCTGGTTTATCTCTTTTATGAGTCTGGCACTGGCATGTTTTTTCGGGTTTTTGTCAAATATGCCGTCAACATCTGCTGCCAGGATTATCCTTTTTGGGTTTAGGTGGGCTGATAGGTTTGCGATTATCTGGTCACCTGAGAGGATGCAGAACCCCTGTTTTTTGTCCAGGACGACATCTCCGAATAGGACGGGTATTGTCTCTAATTCTAAAAACCTCTTTATGATGTCGATATTGAACCTGTCAATCCTGCCGCTGCTGCATGTTATGAATGCCGAGGGCTGGAGGGATATTACAGGGAGGCCGTTGTCCAGGAGTGTGGTGATGACCTGCTGGTTTAGGTCTGTCATTGCCTTCCTTGTGAGAACGATTCCCTGGATCTGCTTTTTGTCTTTGAACCCGTCCTGGATATTGAACCTTTCGGCTACAGGATGGCCGAATGACCCGCCGCCGTGGACGATGATTAGCTGTGTGTCTTTTGCGCCCTCTTTTATCTCGCGTGCAGCCCTGTCGATGACGTCCTGTCTGATTGAAAATTCTTTTTTTTTGTCTGTTATGAGGCTTCCGCCAAGTTTCAGGATGATCATGGTCTTGTCCTCGGTTTAATTGGATATCT
>WAQR01000229.1 GCA_015520145.1 Candidatus Hydrothermarchaeota archaeon | reverse complement strand
GTAAACGCACTTTATGCCTATGCTCAGAGGATGAATGAGTTTGACGAGTTTTCACACCAGTATCTGACCGTAAAGTTCGGTGATTCAACAGCAAATAGAGTGACGGGGATGTAATAAAGATGTCAATCAGAGACGTGATAAGTGTATACATAAACGGTCTGTCTAAAAAAGCCTTTTACGCTGTTGGTTTGCTCTTCTTGAGTATATTCCTTATCCACGTGATCGCATACAAAAACTACGTCGGATCTGCGGCTTTCACAATGCTGTATTTTGTTATCTTGTTTTCGATAATCTCATATGGTGAAAAGGCATATATAAGATTCAGAGAAAAGAAGTTCTTCTATGCAGTGGCTAACCTTTTTTGCAGTATTATTTCTCTTCTTACTCTCAGTTTTATAATCCTGGTTGAATTGGGGGTGTTTTGATGAGATACAAAAAAGCATTTATTCCCATATTTTCTTTGATTTCCCTGATACTTGGAGCGTCTCCCTCTTATGCCATAGACATGGAATTCGTAACTTACGGAAATTTCGACACTGTTTTTGAGGCTTTCCACTCCCTGTCACTGTGGCTTAGTGATGCAGGCTGGGAAGGTCTGATGTTCGTGGCCGTGATGATGGGTATATTCTTCGGTTTTACCACTGTATTTGCAAAAGGACTTTCAGGGCAGAGGACGGGCATACTTGCGCCCGTGGCCTTCCCCGTACTGCTGGGTCTTGCCGTTTACGTGGCACTTTTCAGCCCCGCATCAATGGGACGCCTCACAATATACGACAAAAACCTAAACAAGTTTCAGCAGGTAGAACTGCCAAACGGTATTGTCCTTATAGTCGGGGTACTTAATAAGGTAGAGGAAGGTCTTGGCGAACTAATCGGTACGCCATCGACACCTGGGGCTCCGAGGCTGGAAGAGGCGGCCTCATGGATCGGGTATGACCTTCTCTATAAAGCTTCAGGACAGAACAAGTGGAAGACCTCTCACATATACAATTCTCTGAAGAAGTATTACAAGGACTGTGTGTTCTTTGAGCTTGAAAGACCAGGAACCACACTCACCGTGGATGAAATAGAAAGTCAGACTACAGACTTTATTCCAACCTTTGAGAAGGCTGTGAATCCTGCCATCTACACTGTCTATTACGATGATGCACATCCTACGGGCGTTACCATGACGTGTACAGACGCCTGGGCCAACATCAAAGCCTATCTGCAGGACCCGAATAATTTTACAGATACCCTGAAGTCTATCTGTGCCGCTTCGGGTATCAACCCTGATGATGCAACACAGTTCGCTCAGTGCAAAAGCATCATAACCAAATACTGCGAATTCAACCACAACCAGTCAATATGCAGCGTTCCCGAAAACTATATCCGCCAGGTCAATCTGGCGTGGACTTTCAGGGACGTACTAATTGAAAACGGTAACACTGCATACCAGGCACTGGTTCAGTCCAAAAACATCTTTTCCAGTATAGGGTCTCTTATGAGTTTTCATAAGTTTTTACCACAGCTCAAGGGGTGGCTTACAGCCATAATAGGAGGGCTTACGGCCTTTCTGATCATATTCCTTCCAACCCCGCTTTTCGGCAGGATACTCATAAACATACTTGGGCTTTTCGTGTGGCTCAGCATGTGGAACATAGCCGATGCATTCGTGAACAGAATATGCCTCAATGAAATACATAACGCCTTCATGTTTATAAGACAGAACAACATGGGTCTCGATGCAATACTGTATGCACCCAATGCCGCTTCAAGTGGTATTGCAATGATAGGATCCTTCAGGGCCCTCTCACTGCTTTTGAGTACCTTCATGAGTGGAATCTTCGTAAAGACACTGGGTTCTCACACGATGGCAATGATGGCAGGAAACCTGATGGGACAGATTCAGTCCATGGGAGCATCTGCAGGTGTGGCCTCACAGTCTCCTGACCAGGTCTCATCACAGATCAAGGCACAGAACGAGGTTATGCCGACCGAGACCTGGGCAAACGCATACAGGTTTGACATTCACGCCGCTCAGAGGATGCTTCAGGAAAAAAGAGCCATTGATACCAATCTCAAAACGATGGACGCACTTGGAGGTGGTGGTGCGGCTGTTGAGTCGCTTTCTCATGCTGGAGCCATGCAGAACGTCAAAACCGCATACTGGGGAGACAAACTGACGCCAGCCCAGGCAGCCATGCTTGGTGATATACAGAGGTTCAGGGAGGTGGGGCAGGCAATCACGGCTGATCAGTTCAGGCAGGAGTTCAGAGATGCTTATCTGAAGGCTCATCCTCATGCCACTGACAGAGAGATTGACGAAAAAGCAGGAGCATTTCTCGGATACTTTCATTCGGCTTCCAGAGCCACAGAGGCCCTGAGAGGCCTGGGGCCTGACAAAATTGACAGGTTTCTCGATGCTGGAGCCATCCGTGTCCGTCGTGACGTCACCCAGCAGGAAGCTTTCAAGGAAGTGGCTGAAAGGTTCGGAGGGGTTGAGAACTTCTCAAAGATGCTTTCGAAGAAGAATTATATACAGATTGGAAGAGCAATACGGCAGTACGCTGACCTGAGAGGAATAAAAGACCTGAACGTGGCAGCCAGAGAGATGGGTGTCGTTCTCGGCAGAAAGGAAGGTGCATCAGTAAAAGGTGACAGGGACGGCCTATCTGTAGTGGGTGCAGACGGTCTTGCTCACATGAGAGCAAATGAAATACTAAATGAGTCTGCCAAATTCGAGCAGACCTATCAGTTTGCAAAAGACCTGGGCTATGCAGGAAGCAGAGAGGACTTTGAGGGGATGTATAAAGGCCATCTTGCCCACCACGCACATGAATCGTGGGTACTACAGGATCAGGCAGTCGTTGACAATCTGAACAGAATAATGGAAGAGCAGGGATACAAAACGAGATTCAAGGTCGGTGACAGCGTAAGAATGGCAAGAACCGCTGATGGTAAGCTTACTCTCGTAAAAGGAGAAGCGGGAGCCTCTAGAGAGGAGTTTGACCTGGAATCTCTGAGAGCAAGCAGATACATCAATAAAACAATGGATGTAAACGAACTTAAGGAACTTCAGCAAAGCTTAAGAGATAAAGGTCATCTACAGGCAGCAAAAAACGTAGGACTTGCAATACAGAGAATGCAGGAGCAGGGCTATAATGCCGCTGAAGTAAGCATTTCACAGACAGGAGGTCCTGACAGCCAGTATGCTACCCTTAACATCAGTTCGGGTACGGAAAGCCTCGTTAGTGACTTCACCCTTACCAAAGTCGGATGGGAGAACATGAGGAAGGCGTTAACTACTGAAAGGACCGGGGTGGATAGGGAACATATCATGAGAGATAAAACCACAAGGGCAGTTGAATATGACATATCTTCAGGTACTATGAACCTCTTTGCATCTTCAAAGGCTCCACATGCACTTATAAATACCATTGGAAGCGATCTATATTCTAAAGATGGCAAAATCAATGATGTCGTTGCAATTGAACAGGCAAAAGCAGGACAGAAGATGCTGGATGAGATTGTGAAACAGAGTGGACATATTTTTACTACAGCTGATATAGATGGCTCTGGAAACTTGCATTTTGAAGCAGGTTCGCCCGAAATAGTAAAATTTCTTGGTGGATTGCAAATAAACGCTAATAGTGATATAGGTGTCAAGATTTCAAGAACTAATCAAGAAATCTGGGATTACAATCTTCGTTACGGGACTATCAGAAGACTCCAGGAGAAGGCCAGAGAAGTTGCCACTTTTGGCGGTAAGTTTCATCCTGAGATTGCTCATGAGTATTATCAGAAAGGTATGCAGGAGTATAAACAGATTGCGGATGACCTTGCCAGGGGCAAAACAGATTTTGAATTCGGAGCAGACAGCATCATAGGTGAGCCTCTAAAGGAGTCCATCAGATGGGCAAAACAGCGTCAGGAAGAGTTTATGAAAGGAGTAAAAGAAATACTGGATAGCGGAAAGCCCTACCCATTGGCCTCAAAAGAAGAACAGGAGAGAAGGAGAGAGAGATTGGATGAGTTTATGAAAAAATACAAGGGAGATTGATATTTGGATAGAATATTTCCTTCCTAAAAGATATTATTACATGATGCTTTTCATTGAAGTATTGTAAAATAGTAAAACTTTAGGAGGAACTAAGTCTAATGGTAACTTATGACAACGGAGACGTAAAGATTTACGAAGACGGAAGAATGGAAATAAGGAACTTTAAGCCTATGATAGTAGTAGGAGAGTTTGATCCATGTACTGAAAGAATATTAAGGATGGCTAACAAGTCATTTAAACAAGGAGAGGATATCTATGTAAGACAGGTCTGGCCCCTACTATTTGTTATAAGAAAACCATGGAAGACGGAATTAGATATTAGAAAAGTACTGAAAGAAATAAGCAAAAAAATTGGTATTCTGACCTGGTGTGAATACGTTGCAGTAGGAATATTTGAAAAGGAAACCGATAGCGGTATCCCTGATAGGCTGATTGCTGTGCAGGTGAAACAGATAAAAAATGAAGAAGCCTTTGATGAGGACACATTTAGTTATAGAGCAGCTCTTGTCAATGAGTGTATGAAGCCAATCCATGACTAAGCCAACTAAGCCATTTTATTGATATTCTAATTTTTCTTTAATTTTGGTTAACCTTTGCACAAATGGATGGAATTCGTTTTCGTATGTTATATATATCCCATCGATTCCTCTCGTAAGAGCTATTCTTAGTTGAGTAATTACTTCATCCTCTATTTTTTCTTTAAGTAGCGATATAGCTTCCCTGCTGAATCTTTTAGAATAGATAGAATATTGTTTATCAATTAATCTAACAATTACAATCCATCCTTCCAAACCACGACAGGAAGAATATTTTACAATTCTATATTGAGATGTTTGCCATGGAAAGGATGTTTGTCTAATTAATTTAGTTGTACCATCCCAATAACTTAATGAATGTATTGAAAGGATTTCTTTTGTTAGTTTTTCGTTATTTTCTTTATTTAATTCATCAGGTTCAATTATTAAACAATCTACAGGCATATTCCCAGATGCTTCTAAGGTTTTCTGTAAAGATAGCCAGAAATTTTCATTCATCAAGGTACTATCTGGAATTATTTCAATAAATCCCTCTCCAATTCTTTCTTCAATAAAAGAAGTAGTCCATTCATCATGTAGTAGTTCTTCAGAAATTATTTTGTTGAATCTATAGAGTTTACCTTTTTGCCTCATATTTTCTTTTAAAGCCCAGAAATGTTTTCGATCATTCTGAAGGTCTGGAAACCATTTAGAGTATTTTCTTTGTCCTCTCGTTATTTGGTCTGGGCCTATAGCAACTATTAGCTTCTCATAGCCGCCTGCAAGCCATTTTATAATTTCTCTTTCTTCTTCAGGCCAATCTTGTCCTTCATCAACTAGTATGAAATCTACATTTAATTCGGGAAATTTTTCTAATAATAGGATCTTATATGTTTCAGGATCGTCTTTTATAGTAGATATTAATAAGTCAAGACAGTTTTTATACCCTTTCCCATAATCATCTCTTAATAAGGGACTAATATTATTCCATTTTCGAGGAGCAAAATATTTTGTTAT
>WAQR01000228.1 GCA_015520145.1 Candidatus Hydrothermarchaeota archaeon | reverse complement strand
TCATTACAGAAGAAGTTGAAAGTCTTGGATTGAAAGTTATTAATGGAAACAAACTTGAAAGAACAAGGAATTTACCTATGGAATTGAGTCAGGTTAAGAGAAATTTGGCAATTGATTATGGAGATTTCGGATTACATTTGCCTGATGTTGATATTATTATTTATCATCCAAAAACTTATAGAGTGTTAGTTGTTATTTCAAGTAAAGTCACTTTAAGAGAACGCATTGCTCAAACAGGGTATTGGAAACTTAAGCTCTTGCAGGATGAAGCTACAAAACATATTAAAGTTTACTTTATTACTCCAGATGAAGATAGTACGCTTACTTATAGGAAACCTGCCAAAAAGGGAAGGGCTATTGTAGAAGTTGATCTTGATGGAAGTTATGTATTAACAGAAGAAAAGATTGAGGAGAGTGATAAGGTTAAATTATTTGAATATTTTATAGATGATTTAAAGAGGTTATTGCAGAATGAAAAAGAATCAACCTGAAATTGAAACCACAACTTTATGGGATTTCCCAACCCAAAATTATGGAGATAAGCCCCATGGAGATAATAAGTTTAATGGAGTTACTCCTGCATTTGTTATATGGAACTTATTGCAAAGATACACTAAGGAAGGTGATTTAGTTGTAGATCCAATGTGTGGCAGTGGAACTACCATAGATGTTGCGAGGGAATTAAACAGACAGGTGATAGGATATGATATTACTCCTTACAGAGAGGATATTATTCAAAATGACGCAAGAAAAATTCCTTTAAAGGATAACTTTGTTGATTTCGTATTCATAGACTCTCCATATTCTAATAATATCAAATATTCTGATCATCCTATGGATATAGGAAAAATATCATGTGAGAAAGAGGAGTTTTTTGATGAACTTGAAAAGGTAACTAAAGAAATATATCGAATATTAAAGCCTGGTAAAGTAATGGCATGGCTTATTGGAGATCATTGGAGAAAGAAATCAGGGTTTATACCAGTAGGATTTAAAATCTACCAAAGACTTATTAAATATTTCGAGACAGTTGATATAATCTGCGTTGTCAGAAGGAATCAGACGTCCAATACTCCTATCTGGCATGAGCGAGCAAGAAAATTTAATTTCTATCTCCGAGGATTCAAATATTTATTTATCATGAGAAAACCAAAAAGAGATGATAGAAATGAAGAAAATCGCCACTTCACCTAACAAGCGGATATCTGGCTTCGTTTCACTCCGCCCAAATTTGCTACGCTTTGCTCCGCAAACTTCAGATACCCGCCAGCCGATAGATGACCAACCTGCTGTATTCAGGTCATGTGTTCCGCAGCGGTGTGTGTTCAGTGGCATGGGTGTTCAGTGGCATGGCTTGTGGCAGTGCCCGTGTTTATTTTACCTGAACGGCTAACAATTATTATGTTATTGAATATATTTATATAGGTGTAATGACCTAATGACGCATGAGGTGATATATTGGAAGACGAGAATGTCTATAAATCCAGGTTTGAGATAAATCTTGGCCTGCCGACACAGCTTGCTCTGATACTGGCGCTGGTAGGTGCAGTATTGTGGCTGGTCTTTTTCACACCCATACCTGCAACCCATGATTATTTCCATGCTGCAAGGCATTCGATAGGGATACTGGCATGTCACTAGGGTCACTGGAGTCTCAAAGTATTAATATACCAAGAATCCATAACACCTTTTTATGTTCTCCAAACTTACAGACATAAAAGGGGTCGGAAACAGGGTCAAAGAGAGGCTGGTATCTCATTTTGGTAGTGAGGAGAATGCCCTCTCTGCCCT
This sequence comes from Candidatus Hydrothermarchaeota archaeon, assembly GCA_015520145.1. GTDB lineage: Archaea > Hydrothermarchaeota > Hydrothermarchaeia > Hydrothermarchaeales > WAQR01 > WAQR01. The sequence continues at coordinate 8,293 of WAQR01000228.1, read as the reverse complement.
TGAAAATCTGGAGTTTGAGAAGCTTACATCTGTGCGCGGCATCCCGAGACAGAAACTTGCCGAGATCTTAAGGAATGTATACTCCAGAAAACTGTGTTTTGAATATGTTGACCTCCTAAAGACAGGCGAAAGCAGGGCGATATACCGCAGAATTATAGACCTTCTGGATAGGCATTTTAGTACAGAATACGGGAGGTTGATGCTCTCTTTGTATTATCCGACAAAGGATATAGAGGAGATAAAACGAAGACAGGAGTACGTAAAGAGAGGGAAAGATCTGGTCAGTAACATTAAAGACCTTGCACAGTTGAAAGAGGTGCTGAAATCGCTCGGCCCGCTTGAGGAGGGTAAAATCCCGCAAATTAAAGACAGCGCGATTGTTACTGAGGGCAGGGAGATTTTTAAGAGACTGAACGACCAGGGGGTAGAGCCGATTCTCCTGGAGTCCATGCAGGACATTGAATATCTTGGGGAATATTCATTTATAAGATATATTCAATCGGATGATGACAGATTTTCAGGCCATCTTGAGAACCTCCCATCATATGTGGAGGTGCTCGAGGACAGGGAAGAGAAATATTTTCCTGAGAGGGCGCTTGCATTCTTTTCTAAGAACAGGGATAAGATCATTGCAGCCTCACAGATTTTGGAGATGCTTGACGATAGGGCGCTTGAGATTGTCGGGATTTTAGAGGAGGAAAGAGATATTGTAAACCGGGTGGCCGGGAGGGTGAGGGGTCTGGGAGGTGCAGGGATAGGTGGTGAGAGAGACGAACAGCTATTGACGTTTTCACGTGCATATGAGAATCTGGATAGGGTTGTTCTGGAATGCCTTGAGACAGCAAATGACAGGATCGTTAAGATGATTGAGGGCGGTGCGGTCTCTATCAGGGGGCGGGATGTCCTGGGGATTCTTGAAAATCTCGGTATGGGTGCTTCGGGAGGTTCGAGTAATTTTTATGAACACCTGCCGCCTGACATCTCGTCTCTTTTGATGAAAATCGCTGATGAGGGAGAGGAAGAATGCGCGAAGAGACTTGGAATCTCTGATACTTTGATGTTTTCAGGCCTGTTTACTGATGAGTTGAGCTATCCTTTAAGGGTATCTGAAATAAAATTGAAGGAACTTGAAAGCTGGCTTAGGAGAGAGGCTTTAAGGGCTGAGTTTAAAGTGCAGCAGGATCTTGCAGCTTTTCTGTCAGGGTATAAGGATGATATCAGGCGGATATTAACAAAGATGCTGGAGATTGATATCTTGGTTTCGCTTGGAGAGTTTAGCCTGGGGATGAATGAACCTGTTATATGCGATTCATTTTGTCTGGGGTTTAGAGGGGCAAGGAATATCTTCCTTACACGAGATGGGAGAACTGACGTCCAGCCCGTGGATTACGTTATTGGGGATTGTGATATAGATCCTCGGTTTTTAGCCTCTGGCTCGTCTAAAAACCAAGGTGGGTCTAATCATAAGTCTTCTCGGTTTTTAGCCTCGAACGGTGAGCGGATAGTGGTTATTACAGGTGCAAATTCAGGCGGGAAGACTACACTGATAGAGACTGCTGCCCAGGTGCAGATAATGGCGCAGATGGGTCTGCCTGTGATGGCTGAGGAGTCGTATGTCCATGTAATTGACGAACTCTATTTCTTTGGGAAAAATTCTGGCGGTACAGGTGCTGGTGCGTTTGAATCCCTTTTAAAATCGTTTGCAGATATCTCCCTGTCTAGGAGAAAGAAACTGATCCTTGCAGACGAGATAGAGGCTGTTACAGAGCCCGGCGCTGCTGCAAGGATAATCTCAGGCATCGTGTCCTGGTTTCTGGAAGATGAAAATACCCTCCTGGCGGTTGTCACTCATCTTGGCAGTGACCTGGAGGTGATGGAGGGTACGCGTATCGATGGTATAGAGGCTGTGGGACTGGATGAAGACTTAAATCTTATCGTGGATAGAAACCCGAGACTGAATACCGTTGCAAAATCCACGCCAGAACTGATTATGGAAAGACTTAGCAAAAAAGAGCAGAGGGATTTTTACACATATATCCTGGAGAGGTTCAGAGGGATGGGTGATGGAGGTGAGGGCGGTTAGGGGGGTTAGAGGGGCTAGGGGGCTAGGGAAGCGAGAGGGGTGTGGAAGGGATGGGAGGTAGTGATGGACTGGGCTGCACAGGAAAATATAAAAAGCCATATCGATGATAGATAAAAGACGTTCAAAAAAGAGATTAAAAAGGGATTGATTGGCGATGGAAAGGTTTCTAAAAGAAGTGCCTGGAGATACCGGCATTAACGCATGCTATCAGTGCGGGACGTGCATGAGCAGCTGTCCGACAGCGAAGTTTGACAGGAAATACAGGCCCAGGTTATTTGTCATAAAAACAGCCTCTGGCAGGGAGGATGAGGTGATAAAAAGTGATGCACTGTGGTCGTGCACCACCTGCTATACCTGCCAGGAACGGTGTCCCCGGGGGATTAAGGTGGCGGAGATGATAATGGCGATGCAGAACGAGGCTGCAAGGCAGGGGCGGGCGCCTGAAAAGTTTGCTAGGACGGTTAGTGTCCTGCAAAAATCTGGCCTTACATCAGAACTGGTGGGGTTTGTGAGAAAGCAGAGGGAAAAGCTTGGATTGGACGCCCTGGACGCCACCCCTGAAGTCCGTGTGGACGTGGTTAAAAAGATATTCGATGAGACAGGGATAAACAGGCTTTTTGAGAAGGTAAAGGGAAGGAAGGAAAGGAAGGAGAAGAAGGAGAATGAGGAGAAGAAGGAGGAGGGTGGGGTGTGAGATACGCTTTTTACCTGGGGTGTGTTATACCTACAAGATTGTTTGCCTATGAGGCATCGTCGCGTAAGGTCTGCAGGGAGCTTGGTATCGAACTCGTTGATATGGAGGATTATATCTGCTGCGGCACACCGATAGAGGCCGTCTCTCACAGGACCTGGCTTGTGATGGCTGCTTATAACCTCGCCCTTGCGGAAAAGATGGGGCTTGACATATTAACGCTCTGCAACGGGTGCGTGAATTCTTTGAAGAAGGCGAATGCCGGGCTTAAAGAAGACCCTGGGCTACGAAAGGAGATAAACAGCGTCCTTAAAAAATTTGGCATGGAATACAGGGGGCGTGTGGAAGTGAAGCATCTTATCAAGGTGCTCTACGAGGATGTGGGGATAGAGGAGATCAAGAAAAAGGTCAAAAGGCCGCTGACCGGGCTTGTAGCAGCGTCCCATGTCGGGTGCCATGTCTTGAAACCGGGCTGGGTGATGCAGCATGATAGTCCGGAGAGGCCTAAAATTCTGGACGAGCTTATAGAGGCGACTGGTGCTAAAACTGTTGATTATCCTTATAAAACAGAATGCTGCGGTCAGACACTTAGGGGGCTGAATGACGGTATCTCCCTTGCATTATTACAGAAGAAGCTCGGGAATATAGAGGACGCCAAGGCAGATGTCCTGGTAACTATCTGCCCTGCCTGCAATATGCAGTTTGATATGGGGCAGATGGAGATAAGGCAGAAGTTTAAGAAGAATTATGATATCCCTGTGATGCATTATCCTGAGATTCTTGGCCTGGCTTTTGGGATTGGTAAAGAAGACCTCGGTGTGCTGACCCATAAGGTCAAACCCACAAAATTGATGAAAGAACTGACGAATGGTCTTTAACCGATGTAACGCATCACGTCATCTGTGGGCTCTTTTTGGATCATGCCCATCTCTTCCATCATCTTTTTCTCGATTTTCTGCGCTTCTGCAACCCTTCGTTCAGTATCTCTTGCGCTTTTTGTGAGGCTTTCCATGTCAACTGTGACGTTTATGAGCTTCATCAAGACGTTCAGGACTGCCTTTGAAGAGTTGGGATCAAGGTAATATCCTGATGTCTCTCCCATGATGCATATCCCTTTTAGATTTGCAAGCCTCCCCATACCAAGGAGCAGGCCGGATATCCCGATTATCTGGCCGATGCTGTCTCTTTTTACAATCACGTTAAGTTTCTCGAGTTCTGGAATCAGTTCTTTATGAGTAACTGCACCGAAGACTTTCGGCTTTTCTACAATCCTGCCGACACCAAGACCTCCGAGGGTGTATATCATATCTACCCCGTATTCCTTTGCCAGGTTCAGTATATTTTTTGTGAGGGCGTACTGTCCGTCCGGGGTCGAGCTCTGGGTGTTGCCGACAACAAAGATGATGTCTCTTTGATCTTTTTCTTCAGCTTTCCAGAAATAGAATTCGTTTTTCATCGGGACGATTATCCCGCTTTTTTTTATGAGTACCTGCGGGGGAAATGAGTCGGAGTACATTGCGCCAAATTTTCGAGCTTTCAGTTCTTTTACAAGGTGTCTTGCTGCAATCCTTCCTACGTGCCCTATTCCTGGCAGCCCCTCGACCATTATAGGGTTTTTTATGTCCGGTTTTTGTGATATCCTGATATCAAAGTCACTCATGCGTTTTCCTCCCAAAATTGTTTTTTCATTTTTCTCCTGTATTCCCCATACGGGTCGTGGGGTGAGAATCTTGGTGGATGCGGTGTTGCTGTGTCCATGCCGCATTTTTTACATTTGTCTTTTAGTGTATAGATCTTGCAGGTTTTGCAGAATTTTATTTTCATTATACGTTTTCTTCTTTGACCTCTCTTAAAAATTTACCTGTACCACCGTTTTTTTCTATAAAGGATATTGCGGTATTTGCGCATCGTTTTAGGACCTCTTCTGCGGTTCTGTAATCCGGGGCGGTCACGTTGAGCCGGTATCTTGGAGAGCCGACGTATCTGACGTCCAGTTTTATGTCGTTTCCTGACTCTTCGTCTCTTGCTTTGATTAATGCCTCTCTGATTATCTCGATTCCGTTCTGGCTCTGACATGTGATGTCAAGGTACCCTCTTATGTTTACATAGGGTATGGTGACGTTTTCTTTTGCGATGGTGGTGATGGGTTTTATCCATTCTCCCGGGATGCCCAGGTCTTTTAGTGGTGCTTCACCGGAGATTACAACTTCTTCCAGCCCGGCATAGATCTCGCCGTATTTGTCTTCGAGTTTGAATCCGACTTCCTGGTAGGCTGTTTTTATGTCTTTTTTGATGGTTTTTGCTGCAAGTTCAAGGAGTTTATGTGCTTTTTGTGCCCTTTTCCATTCTTGCATTTTGTTTTTTTTCTGGGCGTCCCCTACCCTCCGGACAGAGAGGTCGATGTAGCCCTTTCTTCGGTCTACATTTAGGACCTTGGCTACTGATTTTTGGCCCTCTCTTACGAAGTCTCTGATGTTTTTGACCCATGTGGATGCGACTTCTGAGACGTGGATGAACCCTTCTTTGTCTTCGTATTCGTCCAGTTTTGCAAATGCGCCGTGGGAGAATACTTTTGTGATTGTGCATATTACAAGATCGTTCTCGCTTGGAAGTTTTTGCCTTTTTATTATCAACAGGATCACTCCAGGACAGTTACTATTTTCGTTTTGATAATCGATTTTCCGCCGCTGGGTTCTGCAACTGTCTTTCCGCATACGAGACATTTGATCTTTGATGATGCTGAACCGAACATTACCTGTTCGTTTCCGCAGTCTGAGCATTTTATCATTAAGAATCTGCTTTTTGGATGGGGGCGTAAGTTCATGTTCAGCTCTCCACTATTTCAAACTTTTTTACTCGAAATCCTGTCATGTTGTGGGATTTTTTGCAGGTCTTGCATTTTAGTAGCAGGCTGACCTTTTTTGTGGGTTTGGCTCCTGATGGCAGCGCCCTCGGGAACCCGCCGTATCCGCTCAGTACCCTGCGGAACTGGCGCTGGCCTGCTTTTAGTTCGCTGGCTTTTCTTTTTTTGACCCGCAGTACTTCGTGAATTGTATGTTTCCTGCATGTGGGACAGTGCGTTCGTTTTTCTCTTGGCATTTTCATGGTTGTTACCTTTGAATTGTTGTTTTGCTGGTAATGCTGGTAATTTTGTTGGTAAGAGGGTTATTGTAATTTAGATATAAGCGTTTTGGTCGATTTTTTCTGCGACACCCTGTTTTATGAAGACCTTTGCATTGGGTTCTGGAAGTGTAACAACGTCTTCTTTTTTGAAATCTCCGTAGAGTCTACCGTCTGCTCCTACTATTGGGGGCAGGTCTTTTAGTATCCTTATTGTGATTAGTTTTATGCTGGTGTTCTGGCTGATGCCGGTGCTCTGGTTGAGCTGCTGGCTGGATTGGCCGGGCGGTCTGGGGGGTGTTTTTTTGGGCTCTTTTTCTACAGGGATTTGAAGCTGTTTTTCTTCCAGCTGGTGTGGCGGGCTGTATTTTACTGAGAGGATTGTGTCCAGGATTTTGCGATGTTTGCGGATTTCGTCGATTATCGAGTTTAGCATCTGTTCTTCGTCTGTTGTGAGGTTTTCGAGTTCGATTTCTTCGCCTGATTTGACGTAGTAGAGGGCGTTGGATACGATTTTCCTTTCGCGGATTTCGAACAGGTCGTTTATGATGGTTTTGATGTTGTCAAGCTCTTTTATTGCCGCGAAGTCTGATTTTCCTTTTTCGAGTTCCTGGATCTTGCTGCTGTAGAGGTCTTTTATTTCGTCGAAGAATTCTTTGCCTACGTCCTGAAGGTAGGGGCTCATCCTCTCTTTTCGGTGGATATCTCGAAGGGTTTTGATGTCCATTTTTTGATTCTCCAGTTTTTATTAGTTGTTGTGCGGGGGTGGTTTATAATGGTTGCGGGTTGGGTGAGGGGTGACAAGAGGGAATACTTTTCATGTACACTTTGAGCCCGTCCAATACCATGGATAGAATCAATCACCGGGTGAATAGGATGTGGAAGCGTATGATACGTCTGATATCGGGTTAATTCGATACAGATTATCGATAGATAATGTCTGCAAAAGAGGGCCTGTCCAATTGAAACGGGGTTTTGGGGGAGTTAATTGGATGACCTCACACCCAATGAGTTTGAAATGGGCATAATTTTAAATAGAACGACAACAAAAGTTGCTTAACTTGTTGTACGCTAAAAGGGGTTCACTCCATGTCGACCGTTAGTCTTAATATGTAGGACGCTTTTAATTCTAAACATCAATACTATTACAAATACATAGTTGTGAGTGTTTAGAAGTGTTTAAAAGATTGGTTGAGAAAATATCTAGAAAAATTGGGCTATCAGTTCACAAGACTTGCTGGTTTTTGGGTATTCAAGTATTTCTGTTGACTTTCATCACGGTATTTATATATTTTGGAATTAAAGGTAAGTTATTTTGGTTTTTACCATTATATTCAATAATTATTTCATCCATTGGTCAGAAAGTGGAGAAGAAGATGATATTGTACCTCGTATTCACCTTTCTACTCCTCCCTTCCGTCATTCTTTTAATTGTACTTGTTTATGCTATGTTGTCGGGTGATCTCTCCGGGCCTATCTACTGGTTTCTCGTTATAGCCCTGCTGATTGGGGATTCTCTTGTGATACATTCCTTTTTGATAAAAGATAAGGACGAAATAAATGACTCTCTTTCAGATATAAGTGAAGGTGCTTTAAAAGTTTACGATATCATTCTCAATACGACTGAAATTTTCCAACATCAAATCGTAGAGAAGACAGGGTTTTCCAAGGCAACTGTTTCAAGGATCGTGAATACCCTAAAGCGAAAAGGCTTGATTGAAGTCGAACGAAAGGGGATGGGTAATAAAATCAGAAAAAAGAGATAAATACCTACTTTCCCACAATTTTCGCCTCAACCAGTTTTCTAAATTGAAACGCAATGTAAGCAAAGATAATCGTATTTATAACAGGCAGTATATACTCAATAAAAAATTGAAGAAGAGGGAGGAAATAGCTCATCTCTCCACCGCCTTTACATCTTCAAGCGAATTCCCGATATTCACTAGCTCTTCGAGAGAAATATTTCCTCTTGCTTCAACAAAGAAGCTCAAACCGTCTTTAGACCAGGCAAGCCTCAGTCCTTCTTCGGTCCATCTTTTTTCTGCCTCTATGATTTTATCAGGCGTTGTGTTACCAGGATTACCAGGAACACTCCACCAGCCTCTGGACCATTTCCCTTCTACTCCCTGGACATTCACTACCCCGCTCATTGAGCCTTCAGGACCTGTTGCGATACCCCGTGCTTCATCCCCTGGCTCCTGCATGAGCATTATGACATCGCTGTCCTTCTGGTACATAAAATATACCGAGCTGAAGTTAACCATACCATGTTTGGTTTTCAACAACTTTAGTCCAGGTGTGCTAACCAGCGCAATCCTCCTTAGCTCAAATCCTCCTGGCAGATATCTGGGGGCTTTAATTGGATAATCCACTTCTTTTGCTACCTCTTCATAAGAGCC
>WAQR01000227.1 GCA_015520145.1 Candidatus Hydrothermarchaeota archaeon | reverse complement strand
TAGATATGCTGAGGGTATGCTTGGGGGGAAAGATAAGGAAGGTTTCCAGATATTCAACAGATTCTACCAGGGTACCAAGATATATGATAAGGTGGAGGCGATAGCAATGAAGCTCACTGAAGAGCTGTTCAATGCCGAGCACGCAAATCTAGTGCCAATCTCTGGTGCAGTAGCGAATCTTACTGCATATTCAGCACTTGTTAAACACGGGGATACAATCACAGGGCTCAGTATTATGGCGGGCGGGCATATAAGCCATACCAGTGTGAGTGCTGCAGGAGCGGTTGGTCTTAGAGATTTCGCATATCCGTTTGATAATAAGGAAATGAATATAGATGTCAAAAAGACAAAAAAGCTGGTCATGGAGAAACAGCCGAGATTGATGCTTCTTGGAGGAAGCCTTTTCCTGTTCCCCCATCCTATAGAAGAGTTGAGGGAGATAGCAGACAGGGTGGGTGCATATATCATGTATGACGGGGCGCATGTAGCAGGACTTATTGCAGGTGGCCAGTTCCAGGACCCGTTTAAAGAAGGGGCGGATGTCATGACATCGAGCACCCACAAGACATTCCCAGGACCCCAGGGCGGCATGGTCCTCTGCACAGAGGAGCTTTCTGAAAGGATAGACAACGCGGCATTTCCAGGGCTTATGAGCAATCACCATCTGCATCATGTTGCAGGCTATGCAGTGGCACTTGCAGAAATGAAGAAATTCGGGAGGGATTATGCAGCACAGGTTGTAAAGAATGCGCGGGCACTTGCAGAGGCACTCCATGAATCAGGGTTTGATGTGCTCTGCGAACATCTGGGTTTTACAAATAGCCATCAGGTGGCAGTCGATGTATCGAAAATCGGCGGCGGGAACAAGATTGCACTGGATTTCGAGGCATCAAACATGATAATAAATAAAAACCTCTTTCCATGGGATTCACTAACCCAGACCGCCAATCCGTCTGGAATCAGGATAGGTGTCCAGGAGATAACAAGGATTGGTATGAAAGAGAAGGAGATGGAGGTTATAGCAGGGTTCATGGAACGGGTTGCATTAAAGGGTCAGAAACCCGGAAAGGTGAGAGAAGATGTGGAGGAGTTTAAGAGAGAGTTCAATACTGTCCATTACTGTTTTGATAACGGGGATGCATATAAGGATGCATATGATCACATATGATGATTTTAGGATATGAAGTCCTCCAGCCTCTTTTGCGCAATTATGCCGCTCCTTTTTCTGTACTCTGAAATCGGGATTTTCAGTCTTGCGCCAATATATGCAAGTGCCTCTTCCATCGTATCGAATTTTTCAGGCGGATTTCTGAATGCGTTTCTGACATTTTCCCTTACTTCCCAGACTCCAACAGGCATTATATACCCTTCATGGATCTCTCTAAAGATGACCACACATGCCTGCCTCTTCATCCTCTCGAGTGCCTCGAGCACAGCCAGCCGCGCAGCATAGTAGCCGCCACCCTCTTTTATGGCATATTTACTTCTCCCCCTGTAAGACTCTTTCTCAAGGTTTATAGCAGGCTTTGAATATGCCATCGTCCAGAGTGTATCAGGCGCCCATGCCTCGAACTGTTCGAACTCCCAGTTTCGCGGCATCAGTAAAATCTCAAAGTGGTTCTCCAGATATGTGTTTGAATATACCTGGAATTCGTTGATTAGCGGGTATTCCTTAACGCCCTCCCGCAGGAGGTTTGCAAGGATATCGTCCACAGCAGTTATGCTCCATCTTGTCGGTACAAGTTTCCTGTTCTCCTGCATACCGAGCACGCCTGATGACAGTATCCTGCTAAGATAGTACACGTCATAATCTGACCTGTAGAGCTTGTAAATTGCATCTCCAGCCTTAAGCTCATCTGACACGACATAATCAACCTTCTTTGGGATAGATGGGTTTTCTGCAATCTCGAAATCTTTGAGCACGCCACTTGGCCCAATCGGCTGACTTATCGGAGAGAAAGACAGGTTGTACTTCGGCCTGACCTTGAACTCCACCTCGGTATCTGTAGGCTTTACAGACATCGCAAGCTCCTGCGATTTCTCCAGGAGCGCTGTCCTCTCCCTTATCCCGTGCCGCGTTTTCGATCTCACAAGCGAGGAACGCATCCTGATTATCTCATTGAAATCGAAACCATACCATCTCGAAGGATCGTCCAGCAGGGCGGCATTTTCTTCTTCAACCGAGGTCATCGGTCCGATGAAGACGTTTGGATACCCTTTCCAGCCCACAAATATAGACGGGCTGGGTCCGAACATGCTTTCTTTTAATCTGGATTCAATGGGGTGTTGAATATTTATTTTCTGTAGCAGTGGACAGGAGGGTCTCCCACACAAAAGCCTGCCGCCCTTGCATGTAAGGCATCGCGCCCTGCTCATCGGCCGCGCTTTGTGCATTGCCTTTAAAATCTCGCATCTCGGATTGTCCCACGACTGGTATCTCATCTTCTCCATATATTATCCCTTTATTATCCCCTTTATCTCTCATCTCTCCAGGGTTTCCTGTTCTAACCTTTTCTAAAAGAGGGGGTTTAGAGTGTTATCTCTATATCCAGGGTTTCTGCAAGCTCTTTATATCGGTTTCTAATCGTAACCTCGGTTATGCCGGCAACATCTGCCACCTCGCGCTGTGTCCTCCTCTCGCCGAGCAATACACTTGCAATGTAAATGGCTGCTGCTGCAATACCAGTAGGCCCACGTCCGGATGTCAGCTCTTTTTCCATGGCTTTTTTGAGTATCTCTATCGCCTTGGACTGGACATCTCCTTTAAGGTTCAATTCTGACCCGAATCTCGGTACATAGTCTATGGGAGTTGTTGGACTTAGACTAATACCGAGCTGTCGTGAGATATACCTATATGTCCTGCCGATTTCTTTCCTGTTCAGTTTTGATGAATCTGCTATCTCGTCGAGGGTTCTTGGAACCTTGCACTGTCTGCACGCAGCATAAATAGCGGCAGCTGTAACCCCTTCAATGCTCCTGCCCCTGATAAGACCTTTCTCGACCGCCCTTCGATATACCACCGCTGCTATCTCTTTGACATTTCTTGGGAGGTCAATTCTCGAAGCGACCCTGTCAAGTTCGGTGAGTGCATACGCGAGATTTCTTTCAGTGGAGTTTGAAACCCTAATCCTCTGCTGCCACTTCCTAAGCCTGTATATCTGGGCTCTCCTTTTTGGGGAGATGTCCTTGCCGGTATGATCCTTATTTCGCCAGTCGATTACAGTCGAAAGCCCTTTGTCATGGAGCATATATGTCATGGGAGCTCCAACCCTGCTCTTTTTCGATATCTGCTCAGAATCAAAGGCGCGCCATTCCGGTCCTGTGTCCATTATATGCTCATCGATTACAAGTCCACATTCATTACATACAATTTCAGCCCTCTCATAGTCCCTCGCAAGACTTTTGCTACCGCATTCAGGACAGGCATCTGTGTACTCTACCCCTTTTTTGTCCAAGATATCTCGTCTCCTCCAGTCCTCTCTATAATCATATATATAGTTTACGAAAATTTTATATACTACCTGTTACACCGTACTCCAAGAGTTAACAGTTATAATGATTTCTGAAATGGACATTACAACTTCCGACACCGCGGACCATGAGAATATATCCTGCCGATGTCAAAAAATGCATCCAGTATTATGTGAAAAAGCAGGCCAAGGCCCACAGGGAGATATAGATAAATAGCCAATGCTGCCAGGAATATGTTATGTAAGGGGAATACCCTGAAATCAAATGGCCTGCTTAAAAATATCCTCATCGGCGTAAACGATTCATAGACATCCTCACTTAGACAGAAATCGTAAATCTTTTTAGGATGATATGAACCTGCTACCCTCCCAAAAAGGAAATGGTCCACATCTATAATGATAGAGGCTACGAACGCGATTATAACAAAATCCAGTGGCGCGCCCATCTTAAAAAGTATGCCGAAAACAGCCAGAGAGGATATAATATGTACCGATAGGTTCATATTCGCCTAGAGGAAATGCTAACGATTTAAAATTTAATGTGGAATATCCTGAATATCGGAGTATAAATATAGGTATAAATATTGGAATACAGGATGATGGCATGAGAATCAAGATCAAGACCCCTTCAAGGATACACATAACACTAATTGACCTTAACGCATCCATCGGCAGGGTTGACGGCGGGATTGGTATTGCGCTTGAAGACCCAGGGATTGTGGTATCGATTAAGAAAATGGATGAGATAGATGTAGAAAACGATATCGAGGGACGGGCACGGGCTGCTGCTGAAAAGGTCTTAAAGCATCTCGGGATAGAGGCAGGTGCAGGGATAAGGATAGAAGAGTCGTACAGCCAGCATGTCGGTCTTGGTTTTGGGACACAGATCGCTCTTGGAGTCGGGAAGGGGGTGTGCGATTTATATGGCGCTGAACTTGGTGTAAGGGATATTGCAGAAATCGTCGGCAGGGGCGGGACATCTGGAATCGGAACTGCCGCATTCGAACACGGCGGATTTATCCTCGACGGCGGGCACAGGATAGAAGAGAAGCCCATGTTTCTCCCGTCATCGGCATCGCGGGCAAGGCCCCCTCCTGTCCTTGCAAGATACGATTTCCCTGACTGGAAGATAGTGATTGCATTACCCGGGACAGGACAGACAGGACAATCAGGGATATCAGGGATATCAGAGATGCCCAGGATATCTGGAAAAAAGGAGGTGGACATCTTTCAGAAATACTGTCCGATAAAGATCTCTGATGTTGAGAAGCTCTCGCATATTATACTCATGAAGGTCATGCCGTCTGTCGTCGATGAGGATATCGAGGGATTTGGCAGCGGGATCAACGATATCCAGGAAACCGGGTTCAAAAAGATCGAAGTCGGACTGCAAACTGACCTGGTGAAAGAGGTTATGGATATCTGCCGCGAACATTCTTATGGGACAGGACTGAGTTCGTTTGGACCTGCAATATACTCGGTTGTGGAGGATGAAAAAGAGCTTGTCTCTATACTAAACGAGAAGGGTGTCAGATGCATCTCTACACGGGCAGATAATAGTGGTGCGAGGGCAATTTGAGGTTAAAGTCCCACGTTAAAAGACCCACAAAAGATATAAATCATAAATGTTTGATAGTAGTTAGCAACAATCATCATATATAATCATTATAAATTGAACAAGATAATAACAAGATAATAAACAGGAAAATCAACTCAATCAATAATGAATTGGAGAGTGTATTCATGGAGATAGCAAAAGACGAGATATTGCAGTACACCTGGCTTGCCAGGGAAGAGGGCTATACCAGCCTTGAACACGAGATAATTTTCAAAGATATATGCTCAGGCTGCGGGACGTGCGCTGCGGTATGTCCTGAGGACGTAATAAATGTTGGAGAATTTCCAAGACTTACAGGGAAATGCACAAACTGCGGATACTGCCTCATACAGTGTCCCAGAAGCTACTTCTCAAGAGACGAGGCAGAACAGCTTTTATTCGGTTCTGTTTCCAAAGATAGCCTCGGACATATCAGGACAAAAATCGGTGTTGCTGTAAAAGACGGTGAAATCAAAGATGCGGTACAGGACGGCGGGTTTGTCACTGCCCTGCTCAAATATGCCTTTGAACATGACATCATCGATGGGGCAGTCGTCTCCGGGGTGGACAGAAACAATCCATGGCAGCCCGTGCCAAAGCTTGTCACCGCCCCAGACGAGCTGATATCCACAGCAGGAACGAGATACTCCAACAGCGCCAATATAGCGGTTCTAAAAGAGGCAAAAGAAAAAGGGCTTGAAAACCTTGCTGTCGTCGGTCTGCCCTGTCAGATAGAGGCGGTAAGGAAGATCCAGAACTATCCAGTAGAAGAGGTAGGTCTAAAAGACCGCATCAAATTCACGATAGCGATATTTTGCAGCAGCAACTTCATGTACGACGGCCTGATGATAGGTATTGTGCAAAATAAATATAACGTACCCTTAGATGAGGTTACAAAAATGGACATAAAAGGCAAAAACATCCTGGTATTCACAAAAGGCGAGAGGATTGAGATACCGCTTGAAGAGGCATACAAAGAGAAGCGTGAAGGATGTAAGATATGTCCGGATTTTACTGGCAGGTTGTCTGACTTCTCGGCAGGTGCGGTCGGGTCTGGTAAAGGGTATTCTACGGTATTTGCGAGGACCAAACCCGCAGAGGAGCTCCTCAAAAATGCTATAGACGACGGTATATTCGAGACTGTCGAGCTTAAAGAAGAGAAACCCGGCCTTGCGATTGCAAGATTTCTCCAGGAGAAGAAGGAGAAGGGCGCAATCAAAAAAGCAAGAGAGAAGATAAAAGAAGAGTTACCACTGCCATTTAGGAATCTGAAATTCTAAACGGAGGATTAATAGTGTCAAAACATGAGAAAATCAAGATAAAAAAGCTGACTTCACCGCTTTTAAATATGGGTGATGTCGAAATCGAATTCGGCAAGATAGAAGATGACTGGGAAGAACCTCAGGGCCCTACACCAAAACCCGGTGTGGTGGCACTGAGGAACTGGGACAGGAGACTGATGGAGAGATACGAGCCGTTTTATACGCCGGTATGTGATATGTGCTGCCTCTGCTCCTATGGCAAATGCGACCTCACGCACGGCAAAAGAGGGGCATGCGGGATAGATTCGAAAACCCAGCAGGCAAGGATGATCGCACTTGAATGTGCAATCGGAGCTGCAGCACACGGTGCGCATTCCAGGCACATGGTAGAGTACCAGATCGAAAAGAAGGGCAGGGACTACAGGATTGATATGGGACTTAATATCGCAACAGAGGCTCCGATTTACAGGACAATTATCGGCGAGCGGCCGAAGACCCTTGGAGACCTGGAAGATGGTATGGACTATGCAGAACAGCAGCTCCAGCACATAGTATCATCGCTCCACACAGGCATGGAAGGCGATTTCAAGGATTACGAATCCAAGGCCATGCACGCTGGAATGCTTGACAACCTGGTGATGGAGATAGGGGATATTGCCCAGGTGATAGGATATGACTTCCCGAAAGGTGAGTCAGATGTCCCGCTGTCAGAACTTGGTGCGGGTACAATCGACAAGGAAAAGCCTGTAATTCTGATAATCGGGCACAATGTAGTGCCGGGGGTGGAGATCCTCACCTATGCAGAGGCCTATGAGAAGGCTGACAGAATCGAACTTGCGGGAATATGCTGCTCGGCCCATGACCTCATCAGGAAGAACAAGAGTGCGAAGATAATCGGCCCGATGTCAGAGCAGGTCAGGTTCATACGCTCAGGGATGGCAGACGTGCTCGTGCTTGACGAACAGTGTGTCAGGGTGGACCTCCTTGAAGAGGCAAAAAAGGTAAAGACCCCTGTAATCGTTACCACTGATAAGATAGGACTTGGACTACGTGACAGGACAGGGGATGGTGCAGACCAGATAGTTGATGACCTGGCATCTGGGAAAGAGCCCGGGGCAATGATACTTAGACCCGAGAAGGTTGGCGAGGTTGCGGTAAAACTTGCTGAAAGAGTATTTCCCACGAGAAACAAACTCAGGACAATACCAGATAAGGACGAGATTAAAAGCGAGGCAGCAAGATGCGTGTCCTGCGAGGAATGCCAGCGGGCATGCCCGGTCAATCTCCATATATCTGCTGCTCTAAAAGATGCGAAGAGTGGTAATTTTGATTCACTTGCCGAGCTGCGGGAGCGGTGTATAGGCTGTGCCAGGTGCGATTCTGCATGTAAAAAAGGTATCAAACCACTTTCTCTTATTGAAGGCGCGTCAGACTATATTATCAAGGAGGATAGATATAATGTCAGGGTTGGACGGGGGCCAATCCTTGATACTGAGATAAGGAATGTCGGGCCGCCGATTGTGTTCGGTGAGATACCCGGGGTGGTAGTATTTGCAGGATGCTCCAACTACTCAAATGGCGGACGCGAGGTCGCCGAGATGGCAGAAGAGTTTCTTAAAAGGCGGTATATCGTGGTTGTTTCAGGATGTGCTGCCATGACGATAGGCAAGTACCGTGACGAAGACGGGCAGACGCTCTACGAGAAGTATCCTGGCAACTTTGATGCAGGATGCCTTGTCAACGTGGGTTCGTGCCTTACCAATGCGCATATACTGGGTGCAGCGGTGAAGATTCCGCACATATTCGGTAGGAGGAACCTCAGGGGAAATTTCGAGGAGATTTCAGACTATATTTTAAATAGAGTCGGGGCAGTGGCAGTTGTCTGGGGTACGTATTCTCCAAAGGCTCTTGCCATAGGTACAGGTCTTAACAGGTGGGGTATCCCGGTAATCCTCGGGCCGAGTGGTTCTAAATACAGGAGGCTGTACCTTGGAAGGAAGGATAAAGAGGAGAAGTGGGACATTTATAATGCGAGGACAGGTGAGGTGGTGAACGCTGATCCGACTCCAGAGCATCTTGTATATGTTGCTGAATCAAAGGAAGAGGCAATCATAGAGATTGCAAGACTTGTCATGCGTCCGAATGACAATGTAAAGGGCAGGCAGATAAAGCTCGCACATTACATTGACCTGCATAAACGGTATTACGGTACGATGCCAGGCGACCTCCATTATTATATCCGGCAGGAGGGCGACATCCCGATGACGATGAAACCTGAGATTAAGGCGATTCTTGAGAAAAAGGGCTGGAAGGAAAGGGTTATACCCGACCCAACACTGGTCGAACGCCTTGTGTGGAAGAAAAAGGATAAGGAAGATGAGAAGGATAAAAAGGAGGAAGGAAGATGAAGATGTTTGCAACTCCCTGGGTCAGGACACAGACCGGCGGTACGACAAAGGCTGTGCCGGTGATGCCTGATGCGGCTTCCAGGATAATCAATAATGCAAAAAGGCCGGTCATCGCAGTTGGTGCTGCAATAAATGATCTTGGAGATGAGCTTGTAGAGAGGGTTATTAAACTCCATGAGAAAGGGATACCGATTGCTGCCACAGCACATTCTGTAAAGTTCTTTGAGAGAAAGGGGGTGAGGGATGTCTATGAGGTGGGTATAATAGAACTCACAAATCTACTGACCGACCCTGAGTGGAGTGGTGTTGACGGAAGCGGTCCGCCTGACCTGGTGATTGTAATCGGGATCAATCTCGATTTAACTAACCAGACATTCCAGACACTCAAGAATTTTACAGATATCCCGTCGCTTAGTATCAGCAGATATTTTATGGCAAACGCAAACTATTCTTTTCCTAATATCGATGATGAGATATGGCTCTTGTATCTGGACGAGCTTGTCTGGAAGGTAAAGGAAAGAGGGCAATGAGATAGCTAGCTACAGCGGGCTTGTTGTCCCGTGAACAAATGGTTTAACGTATATCAAGTTTGAAGTACTGGAGTGGAAGCCAGAATATGATTTTGGTCTCCCTCCAGAGGTTCGTGAAGGTCCCGAGTACTGAACTCAATTTCGCTATTTTGAACCGCCGCAGGCCGATTTACACTTTAAATTATTTCTGTTTTTTGTATTTCTCCTTTGATTTGCAGTTCATGTCAATACAGCTCAGTATCCTTCTCTTGCCCAGGGGGATGCTCACCATAGGGAGACCGCAGACATCGCATCTGTTGTCCGTTGTCCTTATACCAGCCCTCTGTGGCAGGGGATATGATGTCCTGCATTCGGGATAGTTTGAACAGCCGATGAACTGCTTTCTTGCCTTCATTATTCTAAGGTCAGACCCACAGTTCGGGCACTTTCCAACCAGAAATCTCCCTTCATTTGACTTACAGTCTGGATCTATGCAGTTTAGATACACCTTTTCCCTGGATTTCGTGCCGATCATGGCAAGACCACATTCAGGACATTTTTCGTCAGTCGGGGTTATGCCACGTGTCGTGGTGAGTGGGAAGAGTTTTGTGCATTTAGGATAGTTGTCACAGCCAATAAATGAACCGCCTGTCTTATTCGATCTTTTGACTCTTAAATCCCCTCCGCATTCAGGACATTTGCCAACGACAAACCTGTCTCTTTTGTTCAGGGCGTTGACCAGTCTCTGCCCTATCAGAACGTCTTTTTCTTTGAATTGCTTCAATATTAAGATCAGATCCCTTTTCGCCTCTTTTAAGACGTTTTCCTTTGTCTCCCTGCCGTTTTGGATATTCTCAAGCTTCTCTTCAAAACGCCGTGTCAGCTCTTCGCTGATTATCAGTGGCACATATTCTTCCAGGGCATTTATGACAGTCGTGCCAAGCTCTGTTACGACAATCGGGTTCCCTTCAACATAACCCCGCCTGAATAGTGTATCTACGATCTCTGCCCTTGTGGCCTTTGTGCCAAGCCCCCTCTTTTCCAGCTCTTTTACCAGGGATGACGGATTGAATCTGTTCGGGGGTTTGGTCTCTTTTTCCTCTTTGTAGACCTTGAGTACTGTGGCTTTTTCACCTTCGTCTAGTTCCGGCAGTATGACGTCTTTGAATTTCAGATATGGATAGAGCTTACTCCAGCCCTCTTCGACTGTCCTTTTACCGCTGAATTTGAATTCTTCTGTACCGATATCGCATCTGACGTTCATTGTCTCTATTTTCATGACATCGCCAAAGACCGCAAAGAACCTGAATACAATAAGAGAATAAATGTTTTCAAGTTCTTTTGGCAGCGGTTCTGGGAGGACACCTGTCGGGAAGATGGCAGGATGTGCGGGGTCGTCTTTTGGACCCTGCCTGGGTGTGAGTTTATCTTTTTTGAGGACGATGTTCACATAATCTTTAAACTGTGGTTTTTGTGCAAGGTTTTCCAGGATGTTCCTGAACCCGATGCTATATGGGAGTTTCTGGGACGCTGTCCTCGGATATGAGATGTACCCGCCCTCGTAGAGAGCCTGGGCGAGCTGCTGGGTCTTTTTAGGGACATAGCGAAACAGCCTGTATGCCTCGGTCTGAAGGGCACCGAGGTCAAACGGAAACGGGGGCAGCTTTTTAAGCAGGGTCTTTTCGATCTTTTTTATCAGTGCGGTATCGCTTTTTGAGTTTTTGAGTATTGCCTCTACTTCTTCCAGGTCAAATATCCTGCCCTTTGTGTGCTGGGCTGTGATATTCTCTCCTTTCGCAACAAGGTCTGCATACACCTCGTAGTATGTCCTGGGTCTAAATGCGGCTATTTCCTTCTCGCGTTTTACAAGGATTGCAAGTGCTGGGGTCTGAACCCTCCCGGCAGATATTGCAGAGATAGAATTGAACCCGCCGGTGGCTGTCCTGGTGGCCTGGGTGAGTGCCCTCGATGTATTGATGCCCCAGAACCAGTCCATCATATGCCTGGCCTCGCCGGCATTGACAAGACCTAGGTCAACCTCTTTTGGATCTTTATATGCGTCAAGGAGTTCTTTTTTTGTCAGTGTCGAGAACCGCATCCTTCTAATCTTTTTTTTCCCGGGTTTGCATGCGAATATCAGTGCGTTGTAGCCTAAAAGCTCACCTTCGATATCCCAGTCTGTTGCGATATAGAACTCGTCAGCGTCTTTACCAAGTTTTTTTAGCATGTCGATATACTTTTTTGTGTATGCCTTTGTTTTGTCTGTTTTGAATATGGGTGCCCATTTTATATCAAATACCGGGTAGTCCCATCCTTTCTTTTTCTGGACAAGGGCATATAGGTGTCCGGCAGCAGAGGCGATTACGACCTCGTCACCATTTACTCTCACTTCATAATAGTATACTCCCCCCTGACCCTCTCTGGAGATACTGCCTGACAGTGCCCGGGCAATTTTCTGAGAGACCTTTGGTTTTTCTGTGATTATCAGTTTCATCATATTATCCTCATATTATCCCAAAAAAGATAAAATATGGAAAGTTATCCATCAAAGCGATTGTAACGATATAAAAAGTTTTCTGGTAAACTAGGGGCGTGTGTTATCCGATGTCCTAATCTTGACCATGAATGGTTGATACACCTGTTTTCGGCAAAAGTTTAAATAATCAATCCAACTACATGGACGTGAGAGAAGTTGTTTGAGGAGAATAAAGAGAATATAGAATATTGAGGAGAATAAAATGACTGATGTAAATATTTTAGCAGGAAGTGAATCGGACAGAGAACTTGTCAGACAGGTCGAGGATGTTCTCAAAAGATTTAGAGTCAGCTTTAAATCATATGTCGCATCTGCACACAGAACACCAGGTAAGGTTGAAGAAATCGTCAAGAAATCTGATGCAAAGCTATTTATCGCTGTGGCAGGTCTTAGTGCAGCACTTCCAGGTGTTATTGCATCTCACACAGTAAAACCTGTTATTGGTGTTCCTAAAAATGTGAAGCTCGGCGGGCTTGATTCTCTTTTATCTATGGTGCAGATGCCTCCAGGTGTACCTGTGGCTACTGTTGGGATCGATAATGCGAAAAATGCAGCACTTCTGGCAATCGAGATCCTGGCAGTTGATAACGAAGAACTCCAGAATAAACTGGCCAGGGAGACCAGAGAGAATAGATGAACCGCTTGATTGACTATTTTTGGTTATGATTTATATAGTTAATACTGCTATTGATTATCATGGTAAAACGAAAAAGAAACAGGGTCAATATGCCAGCATCAACCGCAGGTCTTGTCCGTTACATGGACGAAGAGGGCAGCGGGTATAAACTAAAGCCCCAGCATATCTTGTATGGTGCAGGCGGTGTGATAGGGATTGAGATCCTCTTAAAGCTTGGTTTGATATAAATAAAATAATCTAAGATAAAGTAATCTCAGGTTATATGGATATAATTTCAATCTGTTAAAACAGGCTTAATGGTTTTTAGGTGAAGGTATTGAGTATAAAAAGGGTGGCTATTACAAGGCCGGTGGAGAGGTCAGAGGACACTGTGCGGCTGGTAGAGGAACGGGGATGGGAGGCGGTTATTGTCCCTGCGATTGAAATTGTGCCGCGGGCGGACCTACCTGATATCAGATTGAAAGATTTTGACTGGCTGGTCATTACAAGCGCGTCTGGTGCTGCCATTATTTACGAGCGTTTTGGTGATGGGTTAAAGGATATCAGGATAGCGGTTATAGGTCCAAAGACCAGGGAGGTCTTCGAGAAAGAGGGTATTAGTGTTGACCTGATGCCAAGAAAATACAGGGCAGAAGATCTTGCAGAGGAACTTTTGAAGATAGGAATCAGGGATAAGAAGATACTGGTGGCAAGGGCGTCCATCGGCAGGGAAGTGCTGGTAGATGAGCTGAAAAAACAGGCGTCAGTGGACGAGATAGTACTGTATGACACACTTATGCCGAAGAACAAAGAACCGATACGTGCCTTTGGACACGCCTTGGAAAATGGCAAGATTGATGCGGTCATATTTACAAGCTCAAGGACGGTGAAAAACCTGTTTGAGCTGGCAGGGGGTTCTTTAAAAGAGAACTTGAGAGATGTGAAGATATGTGCGATCGGGCCGATTACTGCAAAGACGCTTGTGGAGCTGGGGGTACGTCCGGATTTCGTGCCTGAAGAATATACTGTAAGGGCGTGCCTGGACGCGCTGGAGGAGGTGGAGCACCGTGGCAGGAAGGAATGACAGGATGGTTGTATGGCCTGTGAACATAGATTCCTCAAAATCCAGAAGGGAGGGCAGGAAGATATCCAGGAGATATGCAGTACCCTCTCCAACATTAAAAGATATCTCAAGCGCTGCAAAAAGGCTGAACTTAAATCCCATAATTGAAAAGGATAAGGCATATCCAAGAGAGTGGTGGGAGGTAAGCGGCAGGGTTCTGGTAGAGCGGACAAAACCGAGGAGTATACTTTTAAAGGAGATTGCAGGTGAGATTGGTAGGGTAAAGGAGTAAGAGGCATATTGAATGAAATGTAAGAAGAATATTGCCCAATCATAATCCGCCTCTCCCCGTTTATCCTGTCCCTGTTCTCTGCCTCATTCCTTTAAGAGCCCCAGGTCATTTAGAACCGCCCTTATCCTCGCCCTGTTCTCATCTGTCGTCTCACACATCGGCAGCCTGTAGCCTCCAGCATCTAGGCCAATCATATTCATGGCCACCTTTACAGGTATTGGATTCGAGTCTATAAAAAGGACAGAAAAGAACTCTCTAAGCCGTGCATCCTCTTCCTCCATCTTTGAAAAATTTCTATTCAGCCCGAGTTTTATCAACTCAGCCATCTCTTTTGGGATTACGTTCGATGCCACCGAGATAACACCTCTCGCATCGTAGTCTCTCATCATCTGGCATGTATCAGAATCGTTCCCTGAAATGAGCAGAAAATCATCCCTGCATACCTCCCGTATCCTCCTCCAGACCTCTTCTTTTCCGCTTGCCTCTTTTACCCCCACAATATTGGAATACTCGTCAGAAAGCCTTGCCATCGTCTCTGGTGCAATCTCCCTCGATGTCCTGCCAGGGACGTTGTAAAGTATAATCGGTATATCTACCGCCTCTGCAATTGCGCCGAAATGTCTAAAAAGCCCCTCCTGACTTGGTCTGTTGTAATACGGACAGACCTGAAGGCTTGCATCTGCCCCGACATCCTCGGCATGTTTGGTCATCTCTACAGCCTCCCATGTGCTGTTAGACCCTGTACCGGCGATTACAGGGTTCTTTGAATTCTCGACTGTAACCTTTATCACGTCATTATGCTCTTCATGGGATAGCACGGGAGATTCCCCTGTCGTGCCGCATGCCACTATGCCACTGACCCCATTTTCATCCTGAAATTCCACAAGTTTCCTGTAAGCATCAAAATCCAGTTTAGACTTTACTCCTGTTCCCTTAAAAGGAGTCACAATTGCTGTCAGACATCCATCAAACCGCATAGTTCTCTTTCCCTCTATTTTTTATTCTGTTTTATAATACTTGTAACATATCCTGATATCCTGTTTCTTAAAACTTTCCCCTGAACGGTAAGTACTCCATCCAGGTATATCCTATTCTTTTTGAAATCATCTGTCAGATCGTCTTTATGGTCTTTTACTATCTTTAGAGCCGTTCTTTTTATGTATTTCTGTCTTACTCTACCCAATATTATACCTCCAATAATATAAACACTAAGCAATCGTTATTCCTATTTACGTCTTTATATATCTTTAGGTTAGTACGGCTTTGGGACATATTTGCTGTATCACTCCCCTGCTCCACAACATCTATCACGGTAAGCCACGGTAAGTCACGGTAAGAGTGTAGCCTCAATGAATTCCGTTCCAGTGCCCCGCCTACACCATAAAATATAAATTCTCCAGGAGTGAGGTAATATCGTGAGTCAATGCCATATACATTTATAGGAGTCGGACAATGTGGAGGCGGCATTGTAGACGCTGCCTTTTATGACAAGAATATGTCCAAGGTAGCAGTACCGATAGCAATAAACTCAGCCACAATGGACCTCCAGACCCT
>WAQR01000226.1 GCA_015520145.1 Candidatus Hydrothermarchaeota archaeon | reverse complement strand
GTCTCCCGATGGTGGGAGATGTCCCGGAAGATGTCTATGAAAAAACGTTCGCTGCCATGAACGCTACAATAATTAAAGCTGCTGAGACTGCTGTATCTGAACTTGGGAGGGGGACTGTTAAGAGGGTGATTGTGGAGGGCGACAATACCCGGATTATCGGCTCAGGGGCAGGGAAAAATTCTATTGTTATTGTGATGACCCACCCTACTTCAGGTCTCGGATTGCTGTTAATGGAAATGGATAAGGCTGCTGATAAGGTAAAGAAGATAATGGGGTAGAACAGATGAAAAGTGAAGGTGAAATCCCATGATTGAGGAAGAACTTTGGGAGCTTTTGGAGGTGATTAATATCGCTTTGGGGGCAGCAGTGTTAGTTTTAGCTTTGATGATAATGCGAATGACTCCAAAAGTGGATATGAACCTGTTGCAGGCCATGATCTTCCTGAAAAAAGGGTTTTTGAAGAGGACGTGGATTTTGTTCTTTTTATCAGTCCTATTTTTCGTTGTCCGTGAGTGGGTGATAGCAATCCCGGAGCTGACGGGTGGAAATGGGATCATCCCGGAGCTGGCGGGGGGTGAGTATGAGGATGTTGGTGCAGGTGCAGAAGGGATACCGGAAGAACGCTATGGAGAAGAGGCATGGGAACACGAAGAGTCAGGGGAAAATCTGTTGTATGCGATTCTCGAGGTTGCATATATCCTCTGCTTGCTTTTGATTACTCATCTGTGGTACGGCCTGGTTAAGGAATGCTACAGGGATAGGAAGAAATAAAATGTTTGCAAAATTTTATTAGGGGCTAAAAATGAGTTAAAAAATGCATGAAAGACAGAATAGTATTTATCGGCAGGTCGAATGTCGGCAAGTCCAGCATAATACGGGTGCTTACAGGCAGGAAAGTCCGGGTTGGAAAGAGGCCGGGTGTTACTCTAGGACCTTCTTTTATCCAGTTTGGCAGGCATACAATAGTCGATATGCCGGGGTTCGGGTTCATGCAGGGCGTTAGCCGGAGGCGGCAGGAGGAGATAAAGGATTTTATAGTCCGGTATCTGGAGAATAGCAGGGAGATAATTCTTGCAGTGCAGATAACTGATGCAAGGACATTTTCGGATATCGCAAGGAGGTGGGATAAACGCGGGCATATCCCGGTTGAAATAGAGATGTTCCACTTTTTAAAGGAGGTCGGGCTAAGGCCGATTCTGGCTGCAAACAAGATAGATAATGTCCCTGTATCCCTGAGAGATGAAATGTTAGATGAGATATCTGAACTGCTGGGCCTGGGAAAGTCCTGGCAGATGACAGGTGATATCATACCGGTTTCTGCGAAGACGGGTGAGGGGATAGGAGAGTTGAAGAGGAAGATTAGAGAACGGATAGAAGGAGTGTGACTGGTAGATATGGATGAAAAAATATCTGATGTAAAAAATATTTGATGTTAAACTTTAGCCAGTCATTAAGCAGTCAAAGATCCCTGATTCTATTTTTTAGTTCTTTTACTTTCCCTTCCACTATCTCGCCTTTCTTCCTGTCACCACCTGAACAGACAAGTCCCCTTACACCCACGATATCAGGATTTATCTCGCCAATGGTCTTTATGTCATCCAATTTGATTGAGCCTGCCAGGGCGACAGTAAGGTTCAGGTCGTGGCTTTTGTTGACGAACCTGGATAAGTCGTCAGCACCCATATAGTCAAAAAGTGTTCGCCCGTCTTTTGTCGCGGTATCTATCATTACCACATCTGCACCAGAGTCCGCAGCAATCCCCGGGAGCAAAAACGGGGAGATTGAACCGATTTTATCATAATCTGCATACCCTGATAAAACCACCTTCACATCGAAACCTTCAACTGCCTGCAAGATCTTCTCTGCCATGTCCTCTCCCTGCTCTTTATTTTTTACTCCGAAAAATCCTGCTTTGATATAATCCACTCCAAGGTTTGCAAGACCAAAGGCAGCGATTGAGGCAGTCCCTGGCTTGTAATCAAGGTCTCCAAGGGTCGCGCTGATCTCTATCTCCTGTGGGATTGCATTTTTAATCTCTCTTATCACCCACGGGAAATTTGCACCAAGGGAACCCTCCGCCGGGTTCTTTACATCTATTATATCCGCTCCGCCCAGAACGGCGGCAGTTGCTTCTTTAACGTTTATAGGGCTTATGAGGAGTTTCATGAGGACATATTTTACCTTTAAAAATATAAACCTTAGCAACAAAATTACTACCATGCAGATAATACCTGTCCTCGACATAATGAACGGCAAAGCAGTCGCCGGGAAATCCGGTAAAAGGGAAGAGTACAGGGAACTGGAGACGGTATTTGCATGCTCGTCAGACCCTGTAGAAATTGCAGGAAACCTTCCATTTGATAGGCTCTATGTTGCTGACCTTGACGGCATTATGAGAGGTACTCCAGATATAAAAACC
>WAQR01000225.1 GCA_015520145.1 Candidatus Hydrothermarchaeota archaeon | reverse complement strand
GTGTTCACCAGCGTTTTCCTGCCTATTGGCTTATCCAGATGCAGGTCAGCAAAGAACTCAAATAAGCTTTTTTCTTTATCTTCTTTTGAATTTTTTATAGAGAGCATTATCACAGGTATTGTAAATGTCTTCCTGTCACTTTTTATACGCCTGCACACTTCCCATCCACTTATTCCAGGCATCATGATATCCAGTATAATCAGGTCAGGTGCCTCTTTTTTCATACACGCCAGGCATTCCCTTCCACTGTAGGCCTCCTTGACTGCGTATCCCTCTTTTTCAAGTATCTTCTTTATCAGTATTACAAAATCCGGTTCATCGTCTACTACCAGGATCTTCTTTTTTTTCGTTTGGTTCAATTTAACGTTCCCCTATCATTATCCTATTCTATATATTCATATATATGAATCAGGCAATATATGGACTTGCTGTTTACATTAATGAATTTCTTTTATACATTTTTCTTTTTTAGTTTTTAATAGATTAACAGGGCAATAGATTAATATAGCAGTATTAATTTTTCTGCATCATCGATAGTTTGTGTACCTGTTAATGTGCTGTTAGTTTTATATATCAAGAAACAATTAATAATATCATTATATCTCTATAAATAGATAGATGGGATAAAATGGGACACGAACATCCAGAACAACGCAAACTAGAGCTGAAGGCAAAGGTATTCAAGGTTTTCTCAGATCCAACTAGATTGAAGATCCTTGAAGTCTTAAGAGAAAAGGAACGAAATGTAACAGAGATCATGGAAATCCTGGACATGAAACAGTCAACAGTATCGCAACACCTCAGGATGCTGAAGGAATGCGGGGTGGTGGATTCCAGGAGAAACGGTAGAGAGGTCATTTACAGCATCCCTGATGAGATGATAAATGAAATCCTTGATATGGGAGAGAGGCTTTTAGTGCTTACAGTCGAGAACATGATGACGTGTGTATGTGAATAGGGGAATGAAACCTGCAAGAAAACTACAATATTCTCAGTAAAGAATATATATCCCGGAAGTCAATATTCTCTAATTATCTATTTTAGATAGCACTTGGTGGTATTGACCTTAATACTAATCGTCATTATACTCGTATCTGAATCATTCCTAATCCCTTATCAGAGGTGCAGAGCATGAAAGCAGCAAGTTTGACCACGAAGATTATCTCACTTGTTATTGTAGCTTCGATCATTCCCTTAATCCTGCTTGGAGCAAGGTTGATTACTGTTGCAGAGGATACTGTAGTCCAGCACAATGATAAAATGGCTGCGATGGGACTCGCGGTAGATAAAGAGATCCCATCCAAGCTCGTATATGAAATGAAAAAAGAGGTAATCACCTACTCGTTTTATGCGCTTTTTATAGTATTTCTGCTGGGACTTTTCTTTGCCAGGTCAATTACACAGCCCATCAAGGACCTGTCAAATGCAACTGAAAGGATTGCCAGAGGCGACCTGTCAATAGAACTTAAGAAATCTGATCAGGACGATGAAGTAGGAAGATTGACCAACAGTTTCATCAGCATGGTAAACAGACTGGAACTGGCACAAAAGAATTTGACTGAAAGCAGGGAATATCTACAGACACTGATTTCAAGCATGGATGACGGGATTATGGTCATCAATGAGAACCACTTGATCTTCGATGCGAATCCTGGAGCAATGAAAATCACTGGACTTGACGAATCGGAAATCATTGGATCATACTGCTACAAGGTCCTGCACAACAAAGAAGAACCATGCTGTGACGAAATACTCCCCAATGGAACAAAACTCTGCGACTCTACAGATTATGTCTGTCCTGTAAGAAGCGCGTTTCAAGGTAATGAATCTGGAAGAACGGCAATACATACATATGTTGACCAGGAGGGAAGGACATATTCAGTAGACCTATATGCCTCTCCTATAAGGGATTCCGATGGAATGGTGACCCAGGTCGTCCTTGTCTCGCGGGACTTTACCAAGAGGCAGAAACTCGAAAAACAGCTCAAGGACTATACAAAACAACTGGAGCAGTCCAATAAGTTAAAAGACCTGTTTACAGATATCCTCCGCCATGACCTGATGAACCCTATCGGGATAATCAAGGTATATTCTGAAATTTTGCTGGATGATATGAAGGATAAAGACATCAAAAATAAGGAGAGGATAGCTGCAATAAATAAGAACGCACAAAAGCTGATTGAGATGATTGAAGACACAACAAAGCTGTCGAAACTTGAGAGTGAAGAGAAGCTGGAATTTGAGAAGATGGATTTAAACAGTATTATAAAAGATGTGATCAATGAGCTTAGATATCTCCTGATAGAGAAAGATATTACCGTTAATTATAATGGCGGGGACGAATACCCGGCGTTTGTCAATCCGATAATCAATGATGTATTTTTAAATCTCATGACAAACGCAATAAAATACAGTGCTAGAGGAAAAGAGATTATCATCGATATAAAAGATGCAGGAGAATACTGGGAGGTATCTGTAACGGATTTTGGGATCGGTATTAAAGACGAATACAAGGATATGATTTTTGAGAGGTTTACAAGATTTAATAAGGGTGGGGTCAAGGGCGCGGGACTTGGACTTGCGATTGTTAAGAGGATTATTGACCTGCATCACGGAAAGGTGTGGGTTGAAGACAATCCAGAAGGCGGGAGCATCTTCTATGTGAATATCCCAAAAGATAAACAAAGAGAGATAAACAAAGATGAGTTATAAAAGAACTGTCCAGTTAAATCTACTGCCGGTACTCCTACTACTTTGAACGTCGATAATAATAAATTTATTGGTGGTTATATTATCGTTGTCCAAGACCACGGGAGAACTGAAAATATGGCTTAATATGGCTTCGAGAAAAAGTTGTCAACTAGAGATATAAAATACAATGCAACTTGAAGAGATACATTGGTCTCAATAACTGCTGCTGCCATCAACAGAACCAGGATAACCATGACCCTGCCAGCAGGAAACGGTCTGCCTGGATTTTGATGGTATTCCCGCGGCACGGAAAACGCAAGAATAATGGCAAACAGTTCCAGGCCTGCATGTGGTATGAGATAGAACAAAAAGAACAGAAGCAATACCACGTCTGTCAGCAGGGGGAGCTGTAACCCGATACTCAAAAACCCGATAGAAAAGATGATAACCCTTGGAAATGTCCTTGCATGCAGGTCGATATCCCTGCCCCTGGTATACCTGATAGCAATCTCAGGATAGGTGATTATTACAGCAGACGAAACAAGATTTGCAAAAAATATCGACATGGTCATCGTCATGCCAAGGCTCTCAAAGAACCCGACCTTTTTCAGTGCAATCTGCGGCAGTACAGGGGTTGCTGTAACCGGTGGAGTAAGGGGTGTTATATGCAGGATGTTCTGAACGATATAGCCGATAACTATCCCTGACAGCAGATAATACGCACCTTCTTTTAGCAGCTCTCTTGAAGGGAAGATATTTGACCTCACATCTTCCCCTCCGCTTTAAGCCGGTTGACAGCTCTCTGGATATCTCCCTTATCTGCTTTAAGTCTCTTTTTAATTATAGAATACGTGAGTTTTTTGCCTCTCTTTTTATGTTCCAGATACAGCCTGAGGATATCTCTTTCGATTGCCTCTCCGCTCTTTGACTTTCCAGCCCTCCCACGCCCTTTCCCGGCCCTCTTTCCCGTCGCACTTCTTCCACCCTTCCTGGTTCTGGAGACAGCAAAAAAAGCAGCTGCCGCAGACATAAGAACCGCCAGCAGCACAGATATCCTCTTCTTTAAGCTCACCGTCAAGGTCAATCCTACCTGGTCAGGGTTTAGATGGACAGTTTCTCCTCTTGCAGTGTAAGTTACATTGAAATTTGAGATATTGTACTGTTTGTTTTTAAGCCTTAATATCTTCCATTGAGGATTTAACGTGTACCTGATAACCTTCGATTCATTTGCCCCAACCTCGCCCTGCCAGACGACAGTACCATTATCCCGATTCTCACTCCCATAATCATTCTTACTCCCATTACCGCCCTCATTCCTACTCCCATTCTTACTCTCATTCCCATATCCCTGTCTATATCCCTGTGCACCAGCACCATCTACAGTGACATCTACAGGGACAAAATCTTCAGGGAACTGGGCATTAAAAGTCACATTCGTACCCGATCCTCCCTCGTTTATTATTGTAAAGTTGATAGTGAAATTTTCCCCTTCCCCAACCTCTTCTGGCCCGCTTGTAAGGAATACAATCTTTGGCGGAGTCAGCTTTACCTCCACAAAAGACAGAGATACGTCAGGAGAGACGTTGACAGAGATACTGCTGCTTCTAAACCGATGTGTTGCGCTGTGTGGATAGTACGGGTCAATGTACTCGCCTGTAGCCTCAGGCAGGGTATAGTTTCCAGCAGCTTCAGCTCTTACGATGTACGACATCCTAAAAGTGTCGCCTGGAGAAAGTGAATCCAGCCCCCAGCTCAGATTCCCGCTCACAACCGTGAAATTATCAGGGATACTGTCAGATATAATTATATCAGATGCGTTTGCATCCCCGCTGTTATTTATTACAAGCTCTATCCCAAATTCTTCGCCTGCATTGACCGCCCTGCTGGATAATATCTTTTTTGCTGTGATATTCGGCATCTTTAGAATTTCATGTGTATATGCGTATACCATATTCCCTGAGACAAATGCGATGTCGTCAGGCACACCGTCCTTTTCCATATCAATGGCGGTCAGGCTGGTTATATTGTGTCCGGTATCATACTCCCAGAGTATCTGGTGCTCCTCACCGTTATTGACAGCATATACCGTCCTCCCGCTGGCGACCTGGTAGTAGTCATATATCCTGTCCTTATCAAGGTCTATCGGATAGATAGAGATGATAGTGGCATTGAATTCCTGTGTCCAGAGGATGCGGTTTTTGGAACTTAGGGCATAAACCTTATTCCCAGCCCCGACAATCACATCGTCCAGTTCCTCGTCTCTATCAAAGTCGGCGGGAGATGCGGCTGTGACCTCACCGGAAAACCCGCGCGTCCAGATAGTTTTACCATTTGAATCCATGACAATAAGGGTATTCCCATAACCTACCACAACATGGGTCAACTTCGTATCGCTGTCCAGGTCTGCTGAAGTTATTACATTTACTGCTGAGGACGTTGATATGCTCCACAACAGGCTGCCTGTCCCGTTTAATGCAATAACCTTCCCGGGACTTGTGGAATAATAGCTGCCAGTCCCCACCACTATACTGTCTCGCTGTCCTGTCCCATCAAGGTCGACAGATGCTACAGAGTAGATATTATCTCCTGCATCATAACTCCACCACAGACCTTTTGGGGTATCGGGGTTGTCCGGGTCTGTATAAAAGTACTGCCTTCCATACGGTCTCCAGAATGCATAGACTTTGTTATCCAGCGACCCGGCAACACCGTCATTCATCCTGTTATCCCCGCCGTGTGAAAACGCTGAAACAGACATTACACTGCTCCTGGTCACATAGTATCCCAGCAGAGTACCATTTGTATCAAAGGCATACACATTATTGTCAAGCGAGCCTACCAGCATATCACCCATGATCCTGTCCCTGTCAAAGTCTGCCGCAGATATCGAACTCGCATCTTTTTCAAGTTCATAGCTCCATTTGTAGGCAAACCCCTCCTCAGCAGCAGACACACTGTTAAATGAGAATAGGAATACCAGGATAAAGACTAATAAGACTGATATAGCTACAATTTTCATTAGATATTGCCTCTTGATTCTTTCCCCTTTTTCAGCATATTTAAGTATATATTAGCTTATTTATGTAATTACTTAGGTTTTCTGGTTACCTACACAAGTATATGACAAAATACGTACAAAAAACAGACTTATAAAACATAAAACAATTTTTTATCTAAAATAAAATAGAAAATAGTACCAAGGGGAGTGATATATAATGGTAAAGACCTATTTGACGAGATTTATAGGAGATAAACGAGGTGCCATCGGTATCGGGACATTGATAGTGTTTATTGCGATGGTGCTTGTGGCGGCAGTCGCCGCAGCGGTTCTCATACAGACCTCAGGATATCTCCAGCAAAAGGCACTGGCGACCGGCAAGTCAACAACCTCGGAGGTAGCAAGCGGGGTAGAGGTAGAAAGTGTCATGGGATACGTTACCAACGCCCATGGAACTGTAGATAGGATGGCTATATATCTCTCGCCAAATGCGGGAGGTGCAGAGATTGACCTGAACACAGTGACCCTGGAACTGAGCAACGAGACCGTACAGGTTGCCCTACAGTACAAGAAAGGGGCAAACGCATCAGTTTCAGCATTCGTTGACACTGCTACAGGATATTCAAATATCTTCGACAATAGTTCCCTGGCCGCCTGGACACAGTTAAGCAGTGCGACAGATTTCGGAATCATCGTGCTGCAGGACGAGGATGGTTCTGTGACCTGGGACTATCCGTCAATAAACAAGGGAGACAAAGTGATTTTGACAGTGGACACCGCCACGACATTTGGAACTGGGTCGGCTGATTCAGGGATACCTGAAAGGACAAAAGTCCTCGGGTATGTAAAACCTGAATTCGGATCTCCAGGTGTTATAGAGTTCACAACACCGCCGTCGTACACGACAAACACAGTGGAACTACAGTGATGCAGCACGCAGAGCGCACGTAGCACAGCAAAAAGCACATGCAAAAACACACACGATGATACCAAAGGGCGGGGGAGGGAACCGCCGTTCTCCGCCTTTTGATATCATAAAAAATGACCCTCCAACCTAGGAAGAAAGACCCAAAGAAAAGGGCCCGGTAATAAGAATGACCCCACACGTTACCGGGTCCGTTTTTTATTATTTTTCCTGCATATCGAATATAAGTTGGTTACAGGAGGAAGACCATCATGGAAGAAATGGAAGACAATGTAGATGTTCAGGTTTATATGTCAAAAGAGGATATTGAGGAGAGGTTAAACGAAGTCAAGGGCAAGATCCCTTCATTTCTAATCGAGGACCTCAAAAGAAATCTCAGCGGCAGGAGAGTTACTGATAATCAGGTTGACAGGATTGTTTGTAAAATTACAGACATGTACCGTATGCGGCAGGAAAAGTTAGATAGTTCGATTGAGGCTGTAAAGGACATCGCAGAGATAAAGGAGGAACTATCCGCACTGAAAAAAGAGATACATGCACTAAAGGGAGGTGTGGACGATATACTCCTGGATTTGAGGATCCTGGCTGTCCCTGATATCAATATCGAGTCTATAATCAACGAGGCCCTGGCAGGAGAATCAGAGGGAGGACACTCAGGAGAGGATGAGGGAGAAGTCGGAGAAGTCGAAGAAGTCGGAGAAGTCGAAGAAGTCGGAGAAGTCGGAGACACCGATGATACCGCTACTGCTGCCGAGCAGCCGCCAGGAATTGAAGAGGAGGCTATTGTAGGGACACCGAGTAGTTGAGATATATATTCTTAGCTATTAGTTAGCTGAGTCGATGAGAGTTGATAATAGCAATCACACCGTATCACGATGATAGATAATATATTAAAGAAATTTGCAAAAGTGCTTAGAAGAGCAGAGGACACAGAGATAGAAGATGGTGACG
>WAQR01000224.1 GCA_015520145.1 Candidatus Hydrothermarchaeota archaeon | reverse complement strand
GTACCAGAGAATCCTCTGTGCCTGATACCGTCACAGATACCTATCTGGATCCTGAGTTCTTTTGCATGGTGGTGCAGCCTTGATGGCGTGTCTACACCGGATGAGTATAGAGATTGGACATGCAGATCTATAAACTTCATTGAAAAGCCAGCTCTCTTTTTAGATATTATCATCTAACATGGATAATTTTATTTGGATATTATTTGGGATATTATTTGGATATTTTCGACAGCTCATCCAACAGACAGCACATCCGACAGCACATCCAACAGCACATTTCCCAGCAGCTCCTTTCCCATCATTTTCCAAAAATGGTTTGCAACTCAAAAACGAGTATGTTTTATGACGTGAGAGTATACACAGAGATAATGGCAAGGGTGAAAAAGAGGATGGATATATCTGCCCTTCTTACAATTGCAAAGTATGGGTGCAATGATAGAATGGTCAGGATATCATCTTCAAGACTGGCATCGGACATCAAAACGTCACAGCAGACCGCTGCAAGGAGGATAAAGGAGTTTGAGATGGAAGGTTATATTGAGAGGGTTATTATGCCAAAGGGCCAGATGCTAAGGCTCACATCAAAGGGCATGGGGATATTGCTACAGACATATCACGATTTGGCCAGGATATTTGATAGCAGGAACGGCGGGAAGAGAAATACTTATGTAATAACCGGGGAGGTCAGCTCAGGGATGGGTGAGGGCACGTACTATACAGGACTCCCTGAGTACAGGAGGCAGTTTATCGATAAATTCGGGTTTGCACCATCTCCCGGGACACTCAATTTGAAACTAAAGACTGAAGAAGATATCAAAAACAGGCAGGCATTGCAGCATCTAAATGGTATTATGATAAAGGGGTTCACCCATGAGAACAGGACGTTTGGAGATGTCAAGGGTTTTCGAGCAACAATTGACGGGATAAAAGGTGCAGTGATAATCCCGGCAAGGACACATCACGGATCCAGTACTCTGGAGGTCATTGCACCCGAGAATATAAGGGATTCAATAAATCTAAAAGATGGGGACGTTGTCACGGTCAGGATATATATCGATGGTGAGGAAGATGGACACAATAGATGATGCAATCAATGCGCTTCGAAAGGGAGAGCGAATACTGGTCTATGACGCAGACGGCAGGGAAGAGGAGACCGATTTGATGATTGCAGGGCAGTTTGCATCTCCAAAGCATATCAGGACGATGAGAAAAGACGGCGGGGGACTGATATGCACAGCAATACATCCAAAGATTGCAGACAGGCTCGGCATACCGTTTATTACAGATGTGTGGGCGGCGGCAGCAGGGAAATATCCTGTCTTTGAGGCGCTGAAAGCCGATGATATACCTTATGACGAAAAGTCATCGTTTTCGATTACAGTAAATCACAGGAAGACATTTACAGGGATCACGGATAGGGACAGGGCACTTACGATAAGAGAGCTTTCCAGGGTGGCGGAAGATGCATTAAATGGATATGACCCTTCAATATTCGGGAAGAATTTCAGGTCGCCCGGGCATGTGGTTCTGCTCAGGGCGGCAGACGGCCTGCTTCAGGAACGGCAGGGGCACACAGAACTCAGTGTTGCACTTATGGAGAAGGCGGGCCTGATACCTGTTGCCACTATCTGCGAGATGATGGGCGATGACGGGGGTTCTCTCGGGATAGAGGATGCCGAGAGATATGCACGAAAAGAGAACCTCGTCTTTTTAGAGGGCAGGCAGGTGATCGAGGATTGCCTCTCTCGCCGCTCCAATTTACAGTGAATGCAGCAGATGTCAGGGTGTTTCATGGAGGTAGGAGGGTAGGTGTACTGGAACTCACACAGGCATCTCCAAACAGGCCTTAAGATAAATATAGCTGATAAATATAGCTACTGTGCATTAGCGGTATTGTGCATTAGTGTATTGGCACATAATTGTTGTATCATCATACGCCGGAGAAGTGAAGACTGGCGGAAAAGCAGATGTTAAACCTAAAATATAAATACCCCATAGAAAAACTATCTTCCGTGGTCACATTGATTCGAGAAGATATCCAGAAGATTGCAGACGAGTATGAAGACATAACCATCGGCATCTTCGGCTCTCATTCTGCAAAAGAAGTCGGGATGGCAGCAAAGGCCGCAGGCATCCCTACCGCAATAGTTGTTCAAAAAGGCAGGGACAAATTTTATTCAAAATATAACCGGCACCTGTATGACACAGTGATTAAGGTCGATAGTTTTAAAGACCTATTAAAAGACGATATCCAGGAAAGATTGAGAGAACTTGGCACAATATTCATACCAAACAGGTCATTTTCAGTATATGTGGGATATGACGGGATAGAAAATCAATTCAAAGTGCCGATATACGGAAACAGATTTATCTTACGTGCAGAGGACAGGGTGGATGAGAGGGGTCAGTACCACCTCCTGAAAAAGGCAGGCATCCGCTGCCCTGAGAAATTCGAGAGTCCAGAGGATATTGACAGGCTTTGCATTGTAAAGGTCCAGCAGGCAAAAAACAAACTCGAACGGGCGTTTTTCTATGCAAGCTCACCTGAAGACTATTACAGACAGGAAAAAGAACTCATGGAAAAAGGTATTATCAACGAAGACGTGCTAAAAGACGCGAGGATAGAAGAGTATGTCCTTGGCGCAAGGTTCAATGCAAATTTCCATGGGTATGCATTAGAAGACATCTTCGGCGATTTCGATCTTGTCGGGTTCAGCGACAGGCGTCAGGTTAACCTCCAGGGCTTTTTAAATCTCCCTGCAAAAGACCAGCTCAAGATCTCGCTCCCTGTGAAAAACGAGGAGATAGGACACTACGGAATCACGATGAGGGAGTCCAAACAGCCGCTTGTTTATGATGCGGCATACAAATTCAGGCGGGTAGTAGAGAGTGAATATCCACCCAAGATGATAGGGCCTTTTGCACTCCAGGGAGCTGTTGCATACGACAGGGACGGTATACTGGAATTCGTTGTCTTTGACGTGAGTCCAAGGGTCCCGGGAGACCCTGCAATGGGTCCGACATCACCCGAGATGAGGAACCTGAGTATTAAATACAATATGAAAATCGATGACCCCATGGACCTTACTATGATGGAAATCCTGAAGGCAAAAGAGCTTGGCAGGCTCAAAGAGATAGTCACATAGAGATAATGAGGTAAAGAGGTAAAAAACACTCTCCTCCCTCTTTTCTTTTCCTCTTCTCCCTCCCACTCCTTTCCCCCACCCATTCAGTCGCCTGATACCTCCTGATACCCTGCCTGCAACTGCCTTGCCATCTCCTTTTTCAACTCGGTTATCTCAGATGGAAACGAAAAATAATCTGCAAACTTTTTTGTCGTGGTAAGCATCTTTGTCCTGCCTTTTGGGACAGCCATGATAAAATCCTTTGACACCAGTTCCCTGATATGGGCGTATGTAGAATAACCCCTTGCCTTTACAATCTCTGCCTGGGTAACCGGCTGTCTTAGTGCTATTAGAGAAAGCGTTTTTAATACCTCCTGCCCGACCGCAGGCTTTACCAGGTCCTGGAGCGGGACAGCAAAGAGTTCCATTGCCTGCATCACATAATGGTCTTCACCTATCTTTCTAATCTCGAGTGCGCTGCCCTTTTCTCTGTACTGTATTATTAAATTATCCACAATTTCCCTGACCTCCCCTGGCTCTGCACCGCTGATATCACAGAGCGTTTCTACCGAGATCGGGTCTGTCGAAACAAATAATGCAGCTTCTATCAGATGCTGTATCTGATTCCGCACCTGATGCTGCGCTGTTTTCATATCCTGAGATATCTTCATATCCTCACCTGTGTTCTCACCAGTATTCCTTCCCATATTCCTACCTCACCTCGATGAATATCTCCCCAAACAGCTCTTTCTGCCAGATCCTTATCTTCTTCTGGGAATCCAGGTAGAGCAGGGATAAGAGAGTCTCGACAATCCCTGTCCTGGTATCCCGCTGATGAACAATATCCGAGAACTTGATGACCTCATGAAGTCCTGCCATGTCCTGGAGCTGGTCATAAATCTTCAATACCTTCTCTTTTATATCCTGTTCATCCACCTTGATTTTAAGTTTCGGTTTTTCTCTTGTCTTTCTTGGGAAATTCTTTCTTATCATCTCTTCTCCAAGCGCCCTTTCAAGTGCATCAATTAGTTCAAAGAGAGTTGTCTTCCTCTCTGCCCGCCGTCTCACAGGAGGCTGGAGTTGGAGGAAACCATCCTCTACTTCCCCGGTTTCTTCTGCGTCCTGGTCAAATGTCTGGTCTTCATGCAATTCTGCCTCCTCCCGCGGTACCAGGCATTCAGATTTCATCCTGAGCAGGATGGATGAGGTTAGAAGTGTTTTTCCAGAAAGTCTCAGATTTATACTGGCCATCTCCTTTACCTTCTGTAGAAACCTATTTGCAATATCAGCAATATCAATGTCCCAGGGGTCAAGTTCGTCAGATATGACAAGATCGATAAGCATATCTACATGCTGCATTTCAATAGGCTGGTTAATAGGCTGATTTTCAGCCCGATTTTCAGACTGGTTTTCAGACAGCAATTTGTTCCAACTCCACTCCAACCAGTTTCGAGATACCCTCTTCATTCGAGACTCCAAACAGCTGGTCGGCAGATGTCATAAGATTCTCTCTCAAAGATACCACAATGAACTGAGCCCATTTAGAAGACTCCTTTATCAGGTCAGAGATCTTCTTCACATTGTCATCGTCAAGGAACATATCGATCTCGTCCATGATATAAAACGGTGCCGGCTGATATCTTTGTATTGCAAATATGAATGACAGTGCGGTAAGTGTCTTCTCTCCGCCCGACATAAGCTCGATATACTGCGGATTCTTTCCAGCAGGTCTTGCCTGGATCTGGAGCCCGCCGTCAAGCGGGGCATCCTCATCAAGCAGGAGTTCAGCAGTTCCGCCGTCCGACAGCCTGGAGAATATCCTCCTGAAATTGATCGCGATATTTTCAAATACTTCCATAAACACCGCCTTTTTCCTGTGTTCTATCTCTTCCATCAGTGCCAGGATGGCATCTTTTTCAGTTAAGAGTTTTTCAACCCGAAGATTCAGTCTGTCATGCTTCTCTTTTACGATATCAAAGTCTTCAATTGCCCGCATGTTGATGGGTTCAAGCGACTCCATCTCGACTTCCATCTTTGTGATTTCGTTCTCAAGCTCTTCTGTGTCGATGGGTGCCAGAAGCTCGATTTCCAGGTCAGTATACTGTTTTAGTGCCTTTGTCACCTCTTCAAGCTTCGATTCAAGACGGGCCTTCTCGATTCTGGCATCTTCAGATTTTCTGGCAATATCTGATAACGTCTCAGTGATATCCTGCATCTTCCTGTCTATGAGGTTTATCCCTCTTACAAAGAGGTCCCGCCTCACCTTTAATTTTTTAATGTCGGTTAGGATAGAGGACTCTTTCTCCTTCAGTTCCTGGTAGGTGCTGTCAAGCTCTTTTTTCCTGGCGGTTATGTCCGCGATTGCGGTTTCCATGCTCTTTTTTAAAGAGGTGGATTCCAGAAGCTCTTTTTCCAGCCTGGAGAACTTCGGTTTGAGTATCTCTTCAATCCTTGACTCATTGAGTTTAACCTGATTCAGCCTGCGTTCTTTCTCTTTTTCAAGATCAAAAACCTTTTTTTCAAGCTCTTTTATCTCTTTTAGTATCTTTTCTGCCATTGATTCTTCAAGCTCTTTTTGAATCGCATTTTTTTCTTCTAAAATCGCGCCAACGCTTTCCTGAAGCTTTTTTATCTCCCCCTCATTTTCAGCTATGCTGGTATCCAGGCTGTCGAGCTCTTTTGATATCTCTTTTTTCATAACCTCTCTTTCTGCAATCAATTTTGAAAGCTCTTTGTAGGTCTCCTCTGCTGTCCTTATCCTCTCTTTTAGGATCTCTCTTTCTTTTTGTCCTTCGAGTTCTTTTGAATTTGCATCCTCAATCCTCTGTCGGATCTCCTCTTCTTTTTTAATGAGCATATCCCTCTCTTTTTCGAGTGCGGTGATTTCATCTTTCAGGGTTTCAAGCTCTTTTTTTGAGGCGTCTATCTCTTCAAAACTGATTCCAGTTGGTCTGTAAAACCCGCCGCTCATCGAACCTGATATCTCGATTAGGTCGCCGTCAATTGTTACCATTCTCGCCTTTCCAAAGCCTGCCTTCCTTCCAGATGGGATATCTTTTATTATCACCGTGTTTTTGAATATGTAGGAAAACGCCTTTTCAAATTTCCCATCAAAATCCACCAGATCGACTGCAAATCCAAGAGACTTTCTGGCAATCTCTTTCATCTGCCGGTCAGGGGGTTTTATCTTCAGTTTATTTAGCGGGAGAAATGTTGCCCTTCCAATGTGGTTGTCTTTTAGATAGTTTATGCATTTTTCTGCAACGTTCTCGTCCTCGACAACAATAAATTTAAGCCCGCTGCCCGCAGCTATCTCCAGGGCTTTTGAGAATTTTGGGTCAGATTTGCCAAGCTCTGAGATTGTTCCATGAATCCCTTTTATAGTCCCGCTGTCCCTGAGTTTTAATACGGCATCAATCGCCCTGTTAAATGTAAGCTTTTTCTGGCTCATGTTTTGCAGGGTCTTGTGTTTTGCGTCAAGCTGTGCGAATTTGGAATATTTAAGTTGCAGGGTTGTCTGGACCTTGTTCAGTCTCTTTTTTATTTCCATGCTCTCATCGATAAGTTCTCTTTTAAGTGACGCTGTGTCCCTCAGTGCTGTTTCGAGCTCTGTTTTTATACCTGCGCTGTCTTTTCTAAGCCTGCTTACGTCCTCAAATCTGGCCTTTTTATCTTCGATGTCTCTTTTAAGCTCTCCAAATATCCGCTCTTTCTCGCTCCTTTTTTCTAAGAGCAGGGCATTTGCCTTTTCTATCTCAAAGAGCCTGGCATTCTCTTTTTCGAGGTGTTCCCTTGTGCTGGCGAGCCTTTCTTTCATGTCCAGGGTGGCCTTATCTTCGTCTGTAATCTGCTCATAATTCTTATTTATCTCTCCTTTTATCTTTGAGATATCTCCCTCTATCTCTTCTTTCTCTTTTAGCAGGGCGGTGATTTCCTGTCTGCATCTCTCTATCTCAGATGTGGTAGCTGCCATGCCTGACCTGCTGCCTGAAATCCCCTCGTCTAGTTCTTCAATTTTCTGTTTTGTATTTTCAAGCTTTTCTTTGATGTAGAGGAGTTCGTTTTTTACCTTTTCTATCTCTTTGAATATGGAGAACTGTTCTGTCTCCTCTTTCAGGATTATGTCGGTGTTGATCTTTTCAAGCTCTTTTTTTTTGACCTGGAGCTTTAGGGAGAGCACATCAAGGTGCCTTTGTATCCTCTGTGTGCGTCTCTCCTCTGTGTTGAGGATATTGTTGAGTTTTCCTATCTTCTCTTCGAGTTCGAGGCGGTTTGAATAGAGGACGATGCCTTTTGATTTTCTAATCTCGGTCTTTAAAAATTCGTGCCGCATCGCATCTGTTTTCTCTTTATCGAGTTTTTTTAGCTGAGCTGAGACCTCTGAGAGTATGGTCTCGACCTGGGAGATGTTCCCTGAAACCTTGTCGAGTTCTCTCATTGCCTTCCTTTTCCTTTCATCGTATTCTGCAATCCCGGCAATTTCGTCAATCAGCCCCCTCCTCTCCACAGGGTTCATCTCTATTATCCCTGTTATGTCGCCCTGGAGCACTATGTTGTGGCCGTCTGGCTGGATGGTGGCATAGGAGAGGACGTCGAGTATTTCTGTCCTGCTGGTCCTCCTGCCGTTTAGCCTGTAGACGCTGTTTCCTGTGGTATCCACGCGCCGTGTTATTTTTATTTCCGATACCTCGAGTGGGACCTCCCTCCCTGAATTGTCGAGGAAGAGCGAGACCTCTGCCTCTTTTGCTGGTTTTCCGCTTTTCCCGCCGTTGAATATCAGGTCAGAGAACCTTTCTGCCCTGAGACTTTTTGCAGAACTCCTGCCGAGGACAAAACAGATGGCGTCGACGATGTTGCTCTTTCCGCTGCCGTTTGGGCCGACAATGGCTGTGAACCCCTCTGGTATGGGGAGGGTCAATCTTTTAAATGACTTGAAGTTTTTCAGCATTATTTTTGAGATGCGTATCATTTATGATACTCCACTACTTTGTTGTTCACGACTTTGTTGTTGTATCGTTGTATCTGAGTTTTCTTTTTCTCTCTCCTTTCTTAATAAATGTAATGTCAGTGCTATTGCGATTCCTGCTACCGCACCTTTGGCAAGGGATGTCCTGTTCATGTCTTCCATTGCCCTGTCGATATTGAATCCTCTGTCAATCGTCTTTTCGATACTGTCTGTCCCCTGCCTTAAAATGAGGTTTTTGAGTTCTATTAAAAGTTCGTATTCTCTCTTTGTGACCTGAATGGTTTTGTAGGACGGCATTACTATCTGTTACTAATTATAGTATATTGTTACTATATAAGGGTGTCGATGTGGGTCTGTCAGAGTAGGGGGTACTGGTTTGGACATATCAGTGAAGGATTGGTGAACCAGACAACAACATTTCCTGCGTAAACTTTATATATCCTGGATGTGTATGAATATACACAGGTATATGATTATCCAGGGGCACCCATAGGTTTTTCAGAGTGCGGGCGTCGTGGATAATCTATGCCACAAAATTTATATATAATTAAAACAGTAAGCAGAACTGGAAGAGGAGATCTTATGAAGGCCGGCGTGGTGAAGAACGGATTTAGAGTAAGGAAAATTATAATAATCGGGATAATTTTTGGAATATTCTGGGGTGGAATGGGGGTTGTGGTTGCGGCTGAGGGTGCTACTGCTGAATTTAACCAGGTCATGGATGCAGCGATTGCAGCTAACGGGCA
Source organism: Candidatus Hydrothermarchaeota archaeon (assembly GCA_015520145.1). Taxonomy (GTDB): domain Archaea; phylum Hydrothermarchaeota; class Hydrothermarchaeia; order Hydrothermarchaeales; family WAQR01; genus WAQR01. Next base: position 546 of record WAQR01000224.1, on the reverse strand, counting down.
AAGTCCTCCAGATAGGATATCTGCAGCCAATTTGAAAACCCTTTTAGATGCCAATGATTCAACTACGCCGCTTGTTCTGGATGTGAGGCCGTATTCAGAGTATGCAGCGGGCCACATCCCCGGAGCAATAAATATATATTATAGAGACCTCGGCAAGCAGGGGGCACTGGACTATTTAAATTCAGCACTTACGACGCATATAAATTCAGGTAAAAAGAACGAGACCATAGTCTATGGCAACACGAACCATATCGGCATGGTGGTTGCAAGTTATTTAATGACTCAGGGATATGCTGTCAGGAGTCTCAAATTTGGATTTGCTGAATGGACGAAAAACGAAACAGTTGCGCCTGGCAGGTTTAAAGAATGCACGAGTTTTGACCCTGTAACAGGCAACGGGACAGCTCCTGAGGGCTGTACCACGAACAACTTCCCGACCACAATTAATAATCCGATCGATGTCTCAAGCGGGAACTATGGCGGACAGGGCTATCCTCCACTCAACACAGGCGGCAGCACACTGGCAGAGATAATCCGTCTGTCCTG
>WAQR01000223.1 GCA_015520145.1 Candidatus Hydrothermarchaeota archaeon | reverse complement strand
GGTCACTGTGTCCCTTTTTGCCCCCTGGATGCCATTGCGGTATATGGTATGGCGTCAATTTCTGAAGAGAAATGCACGTCCTGCGGTCGGTGCATTTCCTACTGTCCTAACGATGCGATACGCGAGGTGTATAAATGAGGTGCGGGATTATCGGTGCCGGGCTTGGCGGCCTTCTTGCAGGTATCGGACTTTTTAAGGGAGGTAATGATGTCAAAATCTTCGAGAAGCTCCCATATCCAGGTGGAAGGTTTACGAATATGGAATACAGAGGCTATCAGCTGTCCACGGGTGCACTTCACATGATCCCACATGCAGACAACGGCCCGCTGGCAATGCTTTTGAACACCCTTGGAATAGACGCGAAGATAGTACCTTCAAAACCGCACGGACTTTTCAGGGTGAATGGAAGGGATTATCTCTCTCATGAACTCCTTTCTCTTTTTTCTATCAAAGAAAAGGTCAGACTGACCAGGCTTATGGCAGACCTGAAGTTCGGGTCTGGCGATGATACGCCTTACAGAGACTGGCTTAAAAAAAGGATAGACAACAGGCTGGCTTACAAGATTACAGATTCATTTTGTGGATGGTCGCTTAGCATTGATTCTTCCAGGATATCTTCAAACGAATTTATCGCGATTACAAAGAATATAAACAGACTAGCAGGACCGGGTATCCCGATAGGCGGATGCAAGGGGATAACAGACAGGCTTGTAAAAATGTTTGAACGTTCTGGTGGGACAATCTATCTTAAATCTCCTGTCAAAAGCATTAATATCGATGACGGCAGGGCTACCGGCATTTCAACTGATGAGGGTGAGTTTGATTTTGATATTATAATAAGCAATATCGGGCATGTGGCGACAGTTGAGCTCTGCGGTAAGAAAAATTTCAAAAAGGATTACATAGATTCTCTAAGAAATGTGCAGGAATCTGCCGGGATAAAGATATCTGTTGGATGCAGCAAACCGATGTTAGGTCATTCCGGGGTACTTTTTACCCCGCAAACTGAAAGGATAAACGGACTGAACGAGGTAACGAACACCGACCCATCCCTTGCACCTAAAGGAAAGCACCTCCTCATGTCTCACCAGATGCTGGATACCCGAGATACCGGCAGGAATGTGAAAAAAGAGATTGACCTTGGAATTGAAGACCTCTATAACCTGTTCCCTGATTTTGATAGATATTGCGAGATCCTGATGGTCCAGACATATAGAAACGGCTGGCCGGTGAACCGGTCTGCATCAGGTCATTACATCGATCCGCAATCGCCTGTTGAGGGTCTGTATTACGTCGGTGATTCAATTAAGCCCTGCGGCTGGATGGAAACCGAGGGTGTAGCAACAGGTGTTGAGATTGCCCTGGATAAGATCCTCGGGCGCGGCTGGCGACTCGGCGGCGGTTAATAGGAGGGGACGGCACAGTCGGATTTTCCAGTGACAGATAAGACGGAATACCCCTCCACGCGAAACCTTTTATTAGTTCGAGATTAAAGAGAGGAATCAGATTGGTTGAGGAGGCTCTAGATTAAATGTCCAGACTCAGAAGCGTGGGTGTGGTCACCCCACCATTTAACATGGTAAGGCGACCACATGCATTTTCGGGAGTTGGGGAGGGGGCCTATGGAGCATTGAAAAAAGTAGCAGTAACGCCCCATAGGTCGATTACCTCTTTACAGCATCTCATATATAAAAATTTCGCTTCATACAGTATCTCCCGAATGAAATTTAGTAATTTACATGATTTTTTCCCTGCTTAACTCATGATTGCCCGGTATCCCTCTTTTTTCGGTGTCAGGATGTACATCCCACGTCTGCTCCCATCCTGCCAAGCCATGTCTCATCACGCCTAAACACTGTAAGAGATTATTATTGCATATTTTTTTAATTTTTCGATGAGACTTGATATCTTGCCAAGTATCTCCCTGGTATATTCTTCTGGCGATATTGAAACATCCTTTTTGATCTTCTCAAGCTGAAGCTCTGATCTGCTCCTGACACCAAGAATGCCCTGTGATATGTCGTTTCTTCTACCACCCGGCCTTCGATTGTCCTCTATTTCCTGGCTGAAATCCAAGACCTTCCTTGTAACAGCAGTTAAATCTTTCATCACCCTCAAAAGAGGTTCTCTATCCCCCATATCTGCCTTAAGTCCAGACCCACCAGCGGCGGTGTGGCTGGTGTGGCCAATACGTTTCTTTGCCTTCAACCCTCTCCTCCAGGCGCTCACAGCACTTTCAAAAATCTCCATTAATTCCTCGAAAATCTGCAACAGCCTTTCATCATATTCTGTGCCGAGGTATTCTATTCCCTCCAGAACCCCTGCCATATCACGGAAATTATCTGCTAAAAGTCCGTAGTACACAATGTCCTTTGCATCCAGTTCCATCTCATAGAGGGCCTTGGTATTGCTTGCTGCGATGAGGAGGTTCCTCAATATCCCGTAATGTAATTTCTCTGTCTCGAGTTTTCTGACGTGCTTGATTTTCTCGAACTGGTTTTCTTTCCTGTTCTCAAACGATGATATCAGCGAATCAAAATAATTTGCCATAATCGACGAATAGCGGTTCAGGAGTTTCCGGGGCGGTATGTTCTCTCCCAGGTGCACTGCTACGACCTTCTCATGTGATGCTTCGGTGATTTCAAATCCAACAAGTTTGTTGAATGTCTCATAGACCTCGTTTACAGATGCATTACTAAAAGAAGAATCAAACAATATCTCAAGTACGTCAGCACCATTGACATAATTATATATAATATTCTCTTTGAGGTTTTTGGATGAATGTATTGTTACAACTCTTTTCTCCTCTTTTATGATCTTTGGTCTAATCATCAACTCTCCAGAACTCAGTTCAGTGACCTCGACCAGACTCGCCCTGGATACCTTCGATTTACTAGTCCATTTCTTTGGAAGCGATACAACAAGACTGGATTCCCCCATCTTGATTACCTTTCTCTCCATAAAAGATAATAGTATATACAGATATATAAAATATGAGGATAATATATAATTAATGAAGTTTTATGAGTACCGCAATGAGTACCGCAACACGAGTACCGGGATGTTTTATGGATTTACGGATTTACTGGAATTGATAGCCAATTCCAAAATATTTTGCCCCGGCGTCCTGTGTCATTTCTGGGTCAATCACTCTCCTGCTGTCAACTATAACACAGGGTTTTTTCAGGCCTTTTATAATCTTTTTCATATCCGCATCCTTGTATTCATCATGGTCAGTCATAACCACAATGCAGTCTGAATCGCTTACCACTTCCTCGAGATCGTTTGAGAATTTCCCGCCAAAATCTTTTGACACATATGGGTCATGTGAGAAAACGTCTGATATCGGCATGAGTTTTTTTATAACCTCTTTTGAAGGAGTCTTTCTGACATCGTCAGTATTGCCTTTGTATGCTATTCCCAGGATGGATATCTTTGAGTCTTTTATGTCTTTATTTATGCTCTTTAAGGCATGCTGTATGAGCTCGATTACATGTCCTGGCATACTCTCATTGATCTCTCTCGATGTCCTGATTAGCCTGAGATGTAGCCCCATCTCTTCTGCCTCGTGAATCAGAAAATACGGGTCTTTTGGTATGCAGTGCCCACCGACACCTGGCCCTGGCGCATGTATATTTACCCTTGGATGCCTGTTTGCTATCTCTATTGCCTTTGCTGCATCTATCCCTTTCTTCTCGCAGAATAGTGCTATCTCATTTGCAAGTGCGATATTCACATCCCTGTATGTATTCTCTATAAGTTTTATTATCTCTGCGGTCTGGATGTCTTCTGTCAGTAACTCGCCAGAAGTCACACAGGAGTATAATTCTTTTGCCAGTCCAGCGCTCTTCTCATCTATACCTCCGATGATGCGGCTGTTTTTGACAATCTCTTCAAGTGTCCTTGTAGGAATCGCCCTCTCAGGGGAATACACAAGATAAAAGTCCTCTCCAGCACACAGGCCAGACCTTTCGAGGATAGGGATTATGACATCATTCATAGTCCCTGGTGGGATGGTGCTTTCCAGTATCACGAGCTGGCCTTTTTTTAGATACCTGCTTACAGTTTCACAGGCTGTTTTAAGGATGCTCAGGTCCGGTTTCTTGTCCTTATCAATAGGTGTCTGGACGATTATAAAAATGATATCAGAGTCGCTTACCGCTTCAGGACGGGCTGTGGCGGTGAGATTCCTGCCTGCCACCTCCTTTAAAAGCGCGTCAAGACCATTTTCGTTTATAGGAGATATTCCCTGGTTTATCTTCTCTACAATCTTCTCGTTTATATCTATCCCTGTTACATTGTATCCCCTCTTTGCCAGTATTGCTGCCATAGGTAAACCTACATAACCCAGGCCAACAACGCATATCTTACTCCTTTTTTCATGAATCTTCTTTTTTAGTTCTATTTGTTCTAATTCGACTTCCAGAGGAAATCCCCCTTTCATTTTACTTACAGTTTGCAGTTTAGACTCTCTCTCACTCTATCTCACCCTTTAGCATATTTTAACCTTTCCAATGAAACGATTTTAATTAGTATTAAAGTATGTATAATAATCTGTTTTTTTTAGTTTATATTGGAGATAACCATTCCTGAATGTTTCTTGGCACTATATATCTAATTCTAATTGATTTTACCTGTATTTCACAGATTTTTAGTTAAATAAAGGTTTTTAAATCCACAAAACACTTTTAAGCCTTTTAAGAACTGGAGAGAGGATGACAACCCCCATATCTGGTACTGGCTTGCTGGACACAGTTTAGGTAAACGAGTACAGATTAGAAT
>WAQR01000222.1 GCA_015520145.1 Candidatus Hydrothermarchaeota archaeon | reverse complement strand
TTGAAAGGCGATTCTGCAAACAGGCCAATTATACTTCTCATATTTTACACCTTTTTTATATCATAATAATTATCCTGAAAATAACTATTGACAGGATTGCCGCAACCGGTACTGTCAATAACCACGACATGACTATGTCATTGATGATTTTTAAGTTTAATGCTTTAATCCCTCTGGCAAACCCTACTCCTATCACAGAACCTACAAGTGTGTGTGTGGTAGATATCGGCATCCCGATATAAGAGTTTGCCAGTACAACACTTGCTGTTGCAAATTCTGCTGAAAACCCCCTTGTAGGTGTTATCTCTGTCACCTTCTCACCGATTGTCCCCATCACTTTGTAGCCCCAGGTGGATATCCCGATTACAATACCCATCCCGCCAAATGCAAGTAGCCAGGTGGGTACTGCCACCTCGCTTGAAAGTGTTGCCCCAGCCTGGCTGTAGGAAAGGGCGGTTGCTATCGGACCGACTGCATTGGCAACATCGTTTGACCCGTGTGCAAATGCCACATATGCCGCTGTTAGAAGCTGAAACCTGGCAAACATCCTCTCAACCCTCTGCCGTTCATCCTCAAGTCTCCTCAAAACGAATTTTCTAATCAGGCTGAATATCAAAAATGCGGTAATACCACCTGCAACAGGTGAAATGATCCAGCTGGCTACAATCTTGCCCATCCCTCCCCAGTCAACGACGCCAACCCCCCCTGCACCAAGTCCAAACCCTACCATAGCCCCCACAATACTGTGTGTGGTTGAGACAGGCAGCCCTCTCCATGATGCGAATGTTATCCACAGCCCTGCTGCAAGTGCTGCTGAAAATGCGCCCATTGCAATCAGTTCAGGTGGTGCGGAGACCTTGGATACATAATCCGAGGACTCGATTATCTTCTGAGGGTCAGCAATCCCCTTTCTTATCGTGTCTGTGACATGTTTTCCAAAAAAAGTCGCACCCAAAAAATCCATAATCCCGGCAATTATTATCGCCTGTTTTAAGGATATTGCCCTCGACCCCACTGAGGTCCCCATTGCGTTTGCCACGTCATTTGCACCGATATTCCAGGCGACATAAAGCCCTACTGCCAGCGTGGCAATTACAAAAGGGTTGAAATAATCCATCAAATACCACCTAACTCAAAGCACCATCTAACTCAAAGCTATAGCAAGAGAAACAATAAAAATCCCACCTGCAACGGAGGCAAAAAATATCCTGTTATCAGACCATTTCTTTGTTTCCTCATTTAACAGTAAGTAAGACGCGAGTATTACCGATACTCCTATCCCAAGAGTCCATATAATTGTTATCGCACTTGCCTGTCCACTCAAGTCTTAACTCTCCTCAAAAAAATAATATTTATGGAGAGGACATATATAGTTTCTGTAAATAATCTATATAGGATATATAGACATAGATATAGAACTACCTGCACAATATGTTGGCCTGAAGACTTCACGCACCTTCATCAGCAAAAACGATTCTAAACGTTGAAGAATCTCTCTCTAAATTTCAGTGATACATTTACAAGGGATATAAGGACAGGGACCTCTATAAGCGGGCCAATGACTGTGGCAAAGGCTTCATTGGAACTTATACCGAAAATTGCAACTGCTACGGCTATTGCCAGTTCAAAATCATTACTTGCCGCAGTAAAAGAGAGGGTCGTCGTTTCGCCGTAATCTTTCACACCGATTATCTTATGGGCAATAAAGAAGGTTGCAAACCACATGATGGCAAAATAGAATGTAAGAGGGATGGCGATTCTTATCACCTCTAAAGGCAGTCTTATAATGTATCCACCTTTTAGAGAGAACATGACAATTATGGTAAACAGCAGTGCGAGCAGGGTAAGAGGACTTATTTTAGGGATAAACACGTCTTCATACCACTGTTTGCCCTTTGACCTTATCAAAGTGAATCTTGTAGTTATACCGGCGATTAACGGTATCCCCAGGTAGATGAATACAGTTTTAGCGGCTTCCAGCATTGAAATACTGACATTCAGTCCTTCAACGAGTCCGAGCCAGTTAAGTAAAAGGGTTATGAAAATATAGATGTACACAGCATAAAATAGGACCTGAAAAACCGCGTTAAAAGCAACCAGCCCTATTGCGAGTTCTCTGTTACCCAGTGCCAGTTCGTTCCATACAATTACCATTGCAATGCAGCGCGCAAGCCCTACTAGAATGACTCCTATCATATATTCAGGATAATCATGGAGGAAGATTATTGCAAGAACGAACATGACAACCGGGCCGGCAATCCAGTTTTGAAACAGCGAGAAGGCGAGAAGCTTTTTGCTGCTGAATATTTTTTCCATCTCCCTATGTTTCCCCATATTTTCGTATTTCACTTTGGCCAGAGGAGGATACATCATCAATATTAAACCGATGGCAATCGGGATGGAGGTCGTACCCACCTGAAGACCTACGATGAATTTGGTTACTCCAGGTGCAAGATATCCCAGCCCTATCCCCACACCCATTGCTAAAAATATCCACAGTGTCAGAAACCTGTCTAATACTGAAAGCTTTTTCTTTTTCGTGTGTGTCATAGATATATTATTCTCTGGTGTATTTTTATCTGGTTTAATTACATTCATTATTTTCACACAGCTCTTTGATCTCCAAAGACAGTTCTTTGATGAATTTTAAAGCGTCTATTATCCCCTGGTGACTGATTTTGTACATTATTTTCTTTCCTTCCCGTCTGCTCTTTACTAATCCACATGCTTTAAGTGATTTGAGATGAAATGAGACAAGGCTCTGTTCCAGATGCGTCAGTTCGATTATGTCATTGACACACTTCTCACTGCTGCCCAAACACTCTAAAATCCGCCTCCTGTTGTTATCCACGATACATTTCAAGAATTTTTCTTCATTCATAATAACCCCTGCACATATGAATTGATATTTATATGTGTCATAACTAATATATAAATGCTTCGAAATACTGGGACAGGCACAAGTATTTCCCAGGGAGTATAGGGCATAATCGAAAGGCAGAAAAAGAGTCGGTTTGGTATGAACCCCTAATCAACCAGATTATGGATCAGGCAATGAGCCTGTATAGAGGACTGGTCATCATGGCAGCGGCCTGAAACCAACTGACTGTTACTTATTTAAGTTCCTGCCCTTACATCCCTCCACCCTCAAATACTTTTTTATAACCGTAGCATATTATTCTTGACTTATGAGAACTAAAAGATACCCTGACAGCCGCGGGAGGTTTGGAGAATACGGCGGCAGGTACATACCAGAAACCCTTTTCAAGGCAATCGTAGACCTTAGTACAGAGTACGAAAAGGCCAAAAAAGATATGGACTTTCAAAAAGAACTCGACTATTATCTAAAAGAGTATGCAGGCAGACCTACACCGCTCACTTACTGCGAGAACCTGAGTAAAGACCTGGGGTTTACGCTGTACCTGAAACGTGAGGACCTCGCACACACAGGCGCCCACAAGATAAACAACACCCTGGGACAGGCACTCCTTGCAAGGAG
>WAQR01000221.1 GCA_015520145.1 Candidatus Hydrothermarchaeota archaeon | reverse complement strand
TGAAATCTTCGTTAATCCCTGCAATCCTGGAATCCAGGACCTTCAGTTTATCAAATATCCTCGAGACCTTTTCAGAATAGATTCCCCTGTTTTTCGCCATATTACCAAGCTGATACAGGTACCTTATCCTGGCAGACTTCCTGATACCTGAAAATACAACCGTAACCTCCAGGTCTCTCTTATCAACCCCCGGGATATCCCCGCCCCTCACCTCGATCCCGCCTATATTCTTCTCCACCCACAGCCTTGCAGGTATACTCCCAAGAAAATCCAGGTATCTCCTCGGCCCTGAAACGATTACAAGCGCCTTATTAGAATCCTTCACATCAAAAGGGAGGAGGGTTTTGGTAGTCGCATTCTCGGTCATAGAAACCACAAGTTCCGGTTTGTCCAGATCCCGTCCAGATTTACGGAACATCATGCTTTCCTTTAACTCATAGACTTCCTGTCCAATCGAACTGACACCGTTTAATGTATTTATTGCATCTGTCGACCCCATAATCTGCCCGCCAAGTTCCTCCTTTGACCTGTATTCCCCGACATCGAACAGGCTGCTAAAATGCCTGAATATCATCTCATTTAGACGGTTAAATGAGCCTCTAAGACTTCGTTTTTTCCTCATATAATCGCTATCTATCGGGAAGATAGAATCACAGCTCCCGACCACTGACTTAAAGGTCTGTGAGAAATTCATCACCACCTTCTCAGGATCCTCTTCTGAGGGGAGTATCCCTGCATAATATACCGGTTCTACATAGCTCTTCCTCAGCTCTTCCATCAGCACATCAACCGCCCCGCCAGTCCCCCCGCCCATGCCGGATATCACAAAAATACAGTCAATATCAGTCTTAATCGTATCCATCTTCTCTACAATCCTGTATTTCTCAGCATCCATTATCTCCTTTCCAAGCCTGAGATTCCCGCCAGTCCCGTTTCCATCCACGAATTTCTCGCCAAGTAGGAGTTTGTATCTATGTGAGAAATAGTGCAGGTTTGACTTTTCCGTATCTAATATAACACCGATATATGGTGTCCTTGTCCCGCTCCTTTTAAAAAATAGATTTGCAATCCTGCTTCCAGCCCTTCCCACACCTACAATAAACGGCTTCAATTTGATATCAACCCAGCTCTTCTCTTCTCTTTGTTATAAAAAGAATTACAAGAATCACAAGTATGACCGCCCCGGCGATTGTAGCATATTTTTTGATATTGCCCTCGGTCTTCTTTTCTTTGCCAAGTTGACCTGCATCAGAAATGACCTGGTTCAATATCGCCGATGCGCTTGTCGCGGTACTTTTTGCAAGATCGACCTGCCCGCGTTCATGGCCCTCTTTTGCATTTTCGATGAGGTCTTTTGCTGTCTGGATCTGTGACTCCAGGCTGACGGTATTCACTCCTTTGCTTTTAAGTGAGCTGACAATACTCTCTGCCTCTGCAAGCTTTGCCTCTGCGGTATCTATCTCTCTTAGAGTCTCCCGTATCTCGACATCAGAAATCTTCAATGTCAGCCGTCCCTCGTCCTGGTACACCCCGTCCTCACCCTTGTATTTGACATAGGTTTTTACATTTAAAACATCGATTACAGTCAGCTTCTCTACCTCGGGTGCAAATCCGCTGACCCTTATGGTTATCTCCTTTACTCCATCTGACGGCAGGTCCAGCTCAACTTCAGGCGCACCCCGTTCGGTAGTTTCGTTATCTATATTTATTATAAACGCGGGACTTGTCAGCTCGGTTGATATATTAAGTTTTGCTTCTTCAGGTACAACACCAATATTTTTCAAAACCATCACAGCGGTTACAGGCTGGTCTATTCTCGCGGATGTGGATGGCGAAACCTCCGATTTTGAAGGTGCCAGATAATCATCCACCGCAGCGTAACCTATAGAACTTCCAATCAATAGAGAAAAAAATAATGTCAGGAACAGTCTACTTTTGCAGCTCATCGTCTTTCCTCCTACTACTCTCATAATCCTCTTTATAATAATCATCTTTATAATCCTGGGTCATAAGGGCTTTATATCTCCTAATAATTCTTCCAGTTCAGATAGGGGTTTCTTCTCTTCGGTCTTTATTTCGAACTCTTTTTCAATATCCGATAATCCAGTAATAATCAATCCTATATTTAAATATTTAGCATTCGGGTCGTCTTTAAAGATGTATTCCAGTTCTGCCTTATATTTCTTTTCCACAAACCCCTTTGCAAATTCCTGTCCGTACACGTTATTCATATCTCCATATATAATCAGCTATACGCCTTTAATCTTCTTATTCTCCACATTGAAATACACATAGTCCCTGAACATCTTTTCCATGATGTCCTTTATTGATATGTGACTGGATCTTGTCCTCATAAAACCGATAGCACACATATTGCCTTCGGCTATCCTCTTTATCTCATAAGGTTCTATAACACTTAGAAAGTTGAATATCGCCTGGTCTATTTCCCTGTAACTTGAAAGGATGTCCTCGCCTCTATTTGTCAGGACGCTGTTGTCAGCGCATATTACGCCGTCCACTGATTTTGCAACAGTGCCAAAGTTTTTAAATGCGTTTTTTACATAAAGTGTTCCCTCGCTCTTTGAAGGGAGTACCAGTACCCCGATAACAGGAACGTTGTATGTTATCTTTATCCTCCTTGCTATTACAGGGAGTCCGCCTGTACCCGTCCCGCCGCCTATCCCGGCACTCACAAAGAACACCTCTGGCTTCTCGTAATTTGCCCTCCTGATTGCATTCATTGCCAGCTCAATCTCTTCTTCTACGATCTTTCTTCCAAGTTCCACGTTCCCTCCTGTTCCGTGACCCTTTGCCCTGCTGCTGCCTATAAGTACCCTGTTTTCCGCGGGTATTGCACGAAGGGCAGTTATATTATCTGAGGTATCGATTGCAACACCTCTTACATAATCTCCGCCTCTAAAAGATATCCTCTTAATTATGCTCCCGACTATGTCCTTTCTGTAAAAGGACTCTACTATCCTGCTTCCAGCACCGCCAATACCTACCAGAGACAGCATTATCTTGCACCCTGTTACAGATTATCTATGTCCCCGAGGAGGTAGTCAAGATCCTTTTCCTTTTTCGGCTCGACACCCACTTTACCAACCTTCTCCTGGACACCTTTGGCCTTTTCCAGCATCTTCTTGACTCTTGGTGCATTGGATATCCCGGCAAGTAAGACGACACAGCCGACATAACTGCTTTTTAATAATGGATAATCCCCGCCCCGCACCTCTGTACCGGAGATAGTTGCCTCAAGCCATTCCCGTGCCTTTTCTATCCCTTTCCTGTCGAGCTGGGTTGGCGGTCCTGCCAGGATGATAAGGGCCTTGTTTGCAGACCTGTAATCGCAGGGTAATAGAAGCCTGCCTTTAACCGCTCTTTTTACCACAGATAGGATCCTCGACGCCTTCCCGATCTCATATCTCTTTGGCCTGAATAACCTGGAAAAGAAACTCTCTCTTTGAACCATCTCGGATGCATAACCTATACTGCAAATAGCCCCGCCTCTAAAGGTATTTATTACTTCTGAAGCGTCTACGACCATCTCGCCGACATGTTTTCTTGACCTGGTCTCTCCCGACCTGCATATAATCCCGACCCTCTTTACAACCTCGGCATTTATCCTGTCATATGCCTGCCTCACACTTTCACCTGAGCGAAGGAATGCGCCGTTATCGACGAGTATCGTTGCATCGCAGTTCGGCAGAAGTGCTTTAAGGCTTCTTGCAGCGTTTAAGGTATAGATATCTCCCTCATTTTCCGCAGGCAGAACCGCTATCCCGTATACCGGTTCATCATAGACCCTCTTTAGATGCTTTGCTACGACTGAGATTACACCGCTTCCAGTCCCGCCGCCAAGTCCGGCGATCAGGAAGAACGCATCAATATTGCTCACGTTTGATTTTGATACTCTCCCGAGTATAATCTCGACCTCATCTTCTGCAATCTCAGCAGCCTTCCTGTTATCCGCGCCGACCCCATGACCTTTCACTGCGGTCTCTCCGAGCAGAATGCGGTCTTCCTGCGGGATATATGAAAGTCCCATTAAATCTGATATAGCAGTATTTACAGCTATTGCATCAAATGTATGGGGTACATGACTCTTTCTATCATCCATTAAAAACAGGTCTGCGATTTTTCCTCCAGCCTGTCCTAGACCTATTACTAAAACCTTCATTGTCGTTCCTCCAAAAGAGTAGTGTAGAATTATTAGCTTATCCCTATATATATCTTATGATACCTGGTGCTCTGGTACTTGATGTAGTAGGATTATTAATATCGATATGTCAAGCACAGTATAAAAAACTTGCTTTAACATCAGTCTCTCCGAACGGCCCTAACAGCCCTTAAACACAACAAAACTGCTCTTGGAGAACAATAGAGGACTTTGAGGATTACTGAGTTTCATTCAAAGAACGATCTCTGGAGAAAGGTTTTTAAGCTGGATAAGTCCAAAGACCTCGAATATAACAAATATAATAAGATATAGGGTATCATTATAGGGTATTGCGTTGAGGTATAATCTATGCGGATTGCTATCCTGTCTCCAATAGCCTGGAGGACGCCTCCAAGGCATTACGGCCCGTGGGAGATGGTCGTCTCTCTCCTGTGTGAAGGTCTTGTTGAGAGAGGGTTTGATGTCACACTATTTGCCAGCGGTGATTCAGTGACAAAGGGAAAGCTCGAATCCATCTGTCCTGTTCCTTATGAAGAGGACAGAGATCTCGACCCCAAGGTCTGGGAATGCCTGCACATCGCCCACCTGTTTGAACATGCAGGAGAGTTTGACCTGATTCACAACCACTTCGATTTCCTGCCGCTGTCTTACAGCCGCCTTATAAACACGCCCATCGTCACAACGATCCACGGGTTCTCGTCACAGAAGATTATCCCGGTATTCAGGGAATACCAGGACAGGAGTTATTATGTATCTATCAGTGATGCAGACCGCAGCCGGGAACTCGATTACATTGCCACTGTCTACCATGGTATTGACCTGGAATCGTTTACTTTCAAAGATAGGTGTGGTGATTATCTCCTGTTTTTCGGCCGCATCCATCCAGACAAGGGAACGGTCGAGGCGATTGAGATTGCAAAGAAATTTGGGATGAAGATTGTCCTTGCAGGGATCGTCCAGGACAGAAGATATTTCGACGAGGAGGTCGCCCCAAGACTTGATGGAGATAGTGTGGATTATATAGGACCTGCAGGACCGGAGTTGAGAGACGAGCTGCTGGGTGGTGCCTACGCCCTGCTGCACCCAATCCTTTTTGAAGAACCGTTCGGTCTAAGTGTTGTGGAGGCCATGGCCTGCGGGACGCCTGTCGTGGCATTTTCAAAAGGTTCTATGCCTGAGATAATCAGGGACGGGGAGACGGGTTATCTGGTCGAGGATGTCGAAGAGGCTGTTGAGAAATTGGGGCATATCCCGGATATCGACCGCACCAGGTGCAGGCAGTGGGTCGAGGAGCGGTTCACAAAGGAGCGGATGGTGAACGATTATATTAAGGTGTACAGGAAGATACTTGAGATAGAAAAACCAAATGCCCGGCATGCCAATCCACCGTGGGGGCGGTGGGAGGTGCTGCTGGACGAGCCGGTGTATAAGGTGAAGAGGATCACCGTCCTGCCGGGGGCGAGGCTTAGCTATCAGAAGCATTTCAAGCGGGAGGAGCACTGGACGATGGTCGAGGGCAGGGGGATTGTGACCCTGGACGGGAGGGATATCCAGCTTGATGCAGGGCAGAGTATCGACATCCCATGCAATGCAGCACATCGGATAACAAATCCCGGTGGGTCTCCACTCGTATTTATCGAGGTCCAGCGTGGGAGCTATTTTGGCGAGGACGATATCGTCCGCCTGGAGGACGACTATGGCCGTACCGGGGGATCATGATAGGGGCCAGGATAAGGGGAATAAGGTGGATATGGGGGATAACATAGATAAGAATGATACCAGGTTTGTCCTGGCAGTCAATTACTGGCCGGCTAAAAAGGCCATGTACTGGTGGCAGAGTTTCGATGCAGGAGAGGTTGAGAGCGATTTTAGGAAGATTGCAGATATCGGGTTTAAAGGGGTGCGAATCTTCCTGACGTGGGAGGATTTCCAGCCAGAGCCTGATACCGTCTCTCCGCGTGCCCTGGATGACCTGGCCTGTGTTGCCGATATCGCAGATGCCTGTGGGCTGTGGATTATGCCGACCCTTTTTTGCGGGCACATGAGCGGGGTGAACTGGATGCCTGGGTGGATGCTCGAACCCGGGCAGAGTTCAGGGCGATTCCCGATATTTTCCATGGGCCGGCTGCATAATTGCCAGAGCCAGGTTGTCATCCGTAATTTCTGGATGGATAAAGAGGTCATCCGTGCACAGCGGCTACAGTGCCGTGAGGTAGCCAGCACACTTCAGGGGCATCCTGCTATCCTGGCATATGACCTGGGGAACGAGTCTTCAAACTGTGCGGTTCCAGTAGATCGCAGTACTGCCAGGGCATGGTTTAAAAAGATGGTTTTGGATATCAAAAGGCACAGTGACGGATGTGCGGTCACGTTTGGGATGCATGCTGAGGACCTTGAGGAGGACCGCAAGCTCTGGCCGCAGGACATAGGACGGTTTTGCGACTTTTTGTGTATGCACGGTTATCCCTTTTATCTGTCCTGGGCCGACGGCCCGCTGGATGCCAGGGTGCTCCCTTTTCTGGGCGCGGTTACCCGCTGGCTTGGAAAAAAGCCCGTGCTGCTGGAGGAGTTCGGGATACCCACACTGCCAGATGCCATAAATGACCATGCCGGTAGTCGTGGTGGCAGTGCTTCCAGTGCTTCTGGTACGTCGAGATATCTCTGGCAGGAGAGCGATGCAGTCTCTTTTTATCGTGATGCGGTTAATATGCTGAGAAATGAGGGGATGCTCGGCGCGTTTGCCTGGTGTTACAGCGACTACCACCCTGATTTGTGGGATATGCCCCCGCTAAGCTGTGCGCCACATGAGAGATATTTTGGTATTTTCAGATATGATGGGACACCAAAGCCTGTTGCCAGGGTTATCCGGGAATGCAGCAGCCTGTCGTTGTTGAGAGACTGCGGCAGTTCGTGGGCGGAGGATGATGACCCTGATGAATTTTATCTTTGTCCAGAATCCAATCTAAGAAGGCTCTACCACAGATATAAGGAGAGGTTTGCGGGGGACCTGTTAAGAGCGGGCAGGTAGATGGTGAGATGGATATCATACTCTGGAATGAGGATATATTAGAGGTATATTCTTTTGACTGGCTTATGGAGAAAAGTAAACTTCCTTCAATAAACTTTTTTAATACCTCCGTACCAGTATGAGAGCATGATAACAGTCCTTTCAGGCGGCACCGGCACCCCGAAACTCCTCCAGGGTTTGAAAGAAGTAATAGACCAGGAAGACATATCAGTCATTGTAAATACCGCAGAGGACGAAAGGCTTTCCCACGGATACCTCTCGCCGGATATAGACACCGTGATGTACACGTTTGCAGGCATCATAAATGACAGGACGTGGTACGGGATAAAAGGCGACACGTTTCACACGCACAGAAAGCTCCTGGACATGGGGATTGATGAGTATATGAACATCGGAGACCGGGACAGGGAGACCCACATTATAAGAGGGAGGCTTTTAGAAGACGGGAAAACACTCACAGAGGCAGTCGAGATTCAAAAGGATGCGCTCGGCATAAAGGCAGGGATCTATCCCATGACCGACGACCGCGTCAGGACGGTTATTCTAACGCCAGAAGGTGAGATGAACCTCCACGAATACCTGATAAAACACGACGGAATACCGGATGTCCTGGATATCTCATTTGACGGCATAAAAGAGGCAGAGGCAGGTCCTGGAGCGCTTGAAGCGGTTAAGGAAAGTGACGGGATAATCATCGGGCCAAGCAACCCCATCTCCAGCATCATGCCGATCATCTCCATCAGGGAATTGAGAGAAGAGATAGTGAAAAAAAAAGAAAAAACAATAGCAGTATCCCCGATTGTCAAGAACCTGCCGGTAAGCGGACCTGCCGACAGGTTCATGGAAGCATGGGGGATTGAACCGAGCTCTAAAGGTGTTGCAGACCTCTACAGAGACCTGGCAGGGTTTTTTGTAGTTGATAGAAAAGACGAATTCACGGGTACCGGTAGAAGAGGTAGAGGTACGGGAGATATCGGTAAAGGCGGCAGCACTAGATGGGAGGTGACAAACACGATAATGAAGACAATCGAAGATAAAAAGGCACTCTCAAGATTCCTCCTCGAAAAGATAGGTGTGTTATAATGGACATCCGCGACATAGTAACATGTGCCGAGCTTGCATGCGTCCTGGAAGTCAGTTCTAAAAAACCCGGGAACGTCAGCAGGGCATACAACTTCAAAGACACGAAATACGAGGATTTCCTGGCAAGCGGGATAGCAATTGGCAGGGCAATCGAAGGATCTGCAAAAAGAGGACGCCTCGCAGCATTGGGGGATATCGATTTTCAGGACATCGGTATTGGAGAACTGATAAAGGCAGCAGTCACCGAGTCGAAAAGATGGCATCATGGAAAGAATACAAACCTTGGAATCGCAATGCTTCTGGTACCGCTTTCTGCTGCATGCGGGGCATGGGTTGCAGTTGCAGGGGAAGGGGACGGAGAAGGTGACGGGGACGGGAAAGGGAACGTAAAAGACAAGAAAGTAAAAGACAGGGTAGAAAATGAGCGGATACGCGAGTACCTCGACCTCATTATAAAAAACACCACATATAAAGACACCATAAAATTATACGAGACAATAAATCTTGTAAGACCCGGAGGGATGGGCAGGACAGCCGACGTTGACGTTTATGATAAGAGGTCAATTGACCATATCAAAGAGAAAGGCCTGAACCTATATGACATCATGAAGATAACAAAAAGCGATTCGATTGCAGCAGAACTCGTTACCGGGATGGAAAAATCGTTTGAGACAGGATATCCCGCGATTGCAGACGAGTTTGACAGGACAGGGGATATCAATAAAGCTGTTGTATACGGTTTCATGGCGATTCTAAGCAGATGCCCTGATTCGCATATTGCAAGGAAAAACGGTGCAGATGTGGCAGAGGAGATATCAAGAGAGGCGGCAGAGATATTCAAAAGGGGCATGGACAAAAGAGAGCTGGAGCAGTTTGATAAGAGGCTTAGAGATAAAGAGAACAGGCTCAACCCCGGGTCAACCGCTGACCTTGTGACATCGTCCCTGATGATAGCGTTATTAAACGGGCTACGGGTATGAGGCTACGGGTATGTGTATGTAGTATGAGTAGTATGAGTTAGGAGTTGAGAATATGAATATCTTCGATATCGGATTTGAGAAGGGCAGTATTACCGAGTGTATTGTAACGACATACAACGAGGACATGAGTCCCAATGCAGCTCCGATGGGCATATTTACACTGCGCGATGATATGATAGTGCTGAGGGTTCATACAGACACAGATACATATTCCAACCTGGCACGGGAGAAATGCTGCGCACTCAATATTGTTTTTGACCCGTATCTCTTCTTAAAGACCGCTGTTACAGGACAGGGCGATGGCGGGAAAGAAAATGAAATATGCAGTGAAGATATTATAAGAAAGACAGGAGTAAATGCGCCTGTATTAAAAGAGGCATTTGCAGTAATAGAGGGGGAACTGCTGGGATATAAAAAATACACCCGAAAGGACAGATACAGGACGAGCGAGGTGGCAGTTGCAAAATTAAAGGTCAGGGATGTACGTGTCTTAAAGGAGTTCCCGAGGGCGGTCAACAGGGGACTTTATGCAGCAATCGAACTTGCAGTAGACCTTTCAAGAGGCAGGACAGTGTCAAAAGACAGGTATTTGAAGGTCATGAAAAGGTCGTTGAGGGCGGGAGAGTACCGGCGGGTTCTGGGGTTATTGGAGTCAGTTGAGATAGTTGAGATATGAGAACATTGCGTGTCTTTACTTTACTTAAAGTTTATATATTTAAGGTTTAAAAAAATAGATCTTCTTCTCTCTATTATCTGACACAGCATAACTGCCGTCAGGCAGCAGTGAGATATATGGATATGGCGTCTCTATCTTCTTTTCAAAGACCTTTTTTCCTGACATATCAAAATAATATAGAGTGTCGTCCTGGGTATAGGCAGCAAAGAAACTCGTATCTTTAGATATCAGGACATCCGATGGATTATCCTGGGTTTTAAATTGCCTTATCAGCTTATTTGATTTCCCATAGGAAGAGCTGTCAAACATCAGTATGTCGTCAATTTCTGTCCCGGCTATGACATAACGCCCGTCCTGTGAGACATCGATATCAATAATTCTGTTTTTCATCTCTCCATAACTCCATTCCCACAGCGGGACCTCGTCATCTATAAGTGCAATCTTTCCGTCAGTCGCCCCTATCGCAAGATATCTGCCGTCAGGAGATATCGCCAGTGTGGAGGGGTTGCGGTAACCCAGCAGATGTTTTACAATACCGCCAGTCCTATTGAAAACAAAGACTCCTCTACTGCTGCCTGAAACTATGAAATCTCCGTTTTCTGAAATGGTATTTACCTCTGCTCTATCTCCTAAATAGTACCTCCAGAGCAGATTGCCTTTTTTGTCAAATAAGTATATGTTCCCGTCAAAAAGCTCGCCTCCCGCCACTATATATTCGCCATCCGCTGATATTGAAACCCCTGGAATCCCTCCGCTAATCGGATACTTGAAGATGAGTTCTCCGCGGTCATCAATGAGGATGACCCCGCTCTCGGTTCCTGCGGCTACATATCCTGCATCTGATGCTACTGCGATATTGCGTATATCTTCACGTGTGTCGTATTCCCATTTTATGGACGGCTCCATTTTCTTTATGTCGTCCAGCGAGGGATAGTGTACCGGGGGTTTAGGGGATTCCGTTGAGGTGGGTTGTTGTGCTGCTGTGGGTTGTTCTGTGGTGGTCGTGGTCCGCGGTGCTGATTCTGCCGTGGGTAACGGTGTCTCAGCTACAGGGACGGCAGGAGTTTCGGGAGGTACTGAAGGCTGGATGCCCTGGGTGTCCTGTGTTTTTTCAGGGACGAGGGGGTTCGGATCGTGCGGATCCCACAGGCCGTCGCCGTCGGTATCCGGGTTTGTCGGGTCTGTCCCTGCCCTGAGTTCCTGTTCGTCTACCCATCCGTCTCCATCTGTGTCTATATCAGGCTTTGAGATGCACCCCATAAAAAGGACGGCTGCAACTGCTGAAAATATAATTAAAGATGCCAGTCTATCCATATTTCCCATACTCTATTTATTATATAGGCAACAGATATATAAATTCTCCTTTGTGGTTATCACCGTTAGACTACTATTGAATGGATGCGTCCTTTCTCTTTGAAATTTTATTTCTAATATTTTTTCAACTATGTAAAAGGACGTCTCTAATGCCTATTTATAGCCTAAGTTGACAGCACAGCATCCTAGTGAAGAGGGAAACATTTAAATGTAAGAATAAAAAATCAATATCAAAGATGCACCCGAAAGGGGAAGCTCATTAATTATA
>WAQR01000220.1 GCA_015520145.1 Candidatus Hydrothermarchaeota archaeon | reverse complement strand
TAATCCAGACTTTGAAGGAAAATTCCAAGAGAAAAATAGAGACAGGGGCACTGGAAGAAGCTGAGAAGATATACGAGACAATTGCAGAAGAAAAAAAGGTGATAAAAAAGCTTAAGGAAGAGGGCGGGAAGTGGGTGAAGTGAGGAGATAGTATCATCGGGTAAGACCAGCTTCTGGTATCCTGAATATTTAATCTGGATGATGTCAACACCTAAATCTGAGCATGTTCCCTGTGCCACATCACCTGTTTTTTTAACCCTTCCTCTATTGACACTCTCGATTTATATCCCAAATCCGCTTCTGCCTTTGATATATCCGCATACGTATCTTTGACATCGCCTTTCTGTGTCTTTGTATGTTCCACCACTGCATTTTTGCCTGTTATTTTCTCAAGTATGTCTATAATTCTATTTACAGATATTCTCGAGCCGCCGCCGATATTATAAACATTCCCGTCCTCACCACCATCGATTGCGAGGATGTTGGCCTCCACAATGTCAGATACAAAGGTGAAGTCCCTGGTCTGGTTTCCATCTCCGTATATTGTAATCTTTCTGCTATTGAAGATTGCATCTATGAATTTATAAAATGCCATATCCGGCCTCTGCCTTGGACCGTAGACCGTGAAATATCTCAAAGCGATTGTCGGGACACCGAAATTTTTCCAGTACAGATAGCACAGGTGTTCTCCTGCAAGTTTTGATACACCATAAGGTGAGATGGGTCTTGGTAATTCGTGTTCACATGTCGGCAGGGACTTGGTATCACCATAAACCGAGGACGACGATGCATAAACAAATCGTCTTATACCCCTCTCACCCCTGTCCCTGGCACACGCTTCAAGAAGCCTTTGTGTGGCAAGTATGTTGCTGTTTGTGTATATCTGGAAGCTGTCGCCCCAGCTTGACCTCACCCCTGCCTGAGCTGCTTGATGGAAGATACAATCAACCCCTTCAAGCACGTCTTTAAGCTCCAGTTCCAGGATGTCTGCTTTGATGAATTCAAACCTGGGATTTTTTCTGGCATTTTTTAAGTTTGCCTCTTTAATCTTCTCTGAATAGTAATCCAGAAAAGAATCAATCCCCAAAACCTCGAATCCATCGTTTAGCAGGCGTTCGGTAAGGTGTGACCCGACAAAACCTGCGCAACCAGTTACCAGAACCTTCAATTTCTTCACCTGTCGATTAGACTAAAAGCCGGGATGGGTACAGGCGGTAGCACTTCCCGCCCTTTTTTCAGCCTAAATAATTAACGATTCATTGATAAGGTAGAAAAGGGTTTCGGTTCAACCAGGTTTTTGGGAATTTGAAGAGGTAAATGATCCTTGCAGGAGCAACTTTAAAAACTCATCATCACTCAAATCGCCTGCAACCCAGATGACCGAATCTCCACTCGCAAAATAAAAATTTCTCATCCCCATCCCTGCGGCAGTATAGACCACGACGTCATCAGACGTGATATTACCAGTCGGCATAAAAGAGTTCGAATATCTAATCCCTGATTCCATTTCCGCTAGCATCTCATCTGCAGAAGTTTCGTTTTCAGCTATCCCAATCCAGACCTTTATCGGCCGGCCGTCACTGGTCAGATAATCTTGGATACGAACGTCTACAAGTTTTAACCTTCCACTGCCCCCATGCATCATTTTCACTTCAGAAATTGCATCGTCCCCGCTCCTTTCGCTGATAAGGGCGATATCGAAGTCCTGCACGTCCTCATTTTCTGGCAGGTTATCACTACTCCTATCTGAAAATTGTATCAGAAAAAAGGCAATAATCACAGCGGTTACAAGAATTCCAAAACCAATAGATATTTTCATTTAGAATCACATCCTTTACATTGCATCATTTTTCAAATCCTTTCTAGTACCTTTATCCGTAAAGATACAAATAGATATCCCTACAATAAAGAGTATGACGCCAAGCCATATCTCATTTATCAGCGGTTTCAACCTGACAGTAAGCGGGATACTCCCGCCCGCGCCGCCGTCAAATATCACAAACACATCTCTTAAAAGGCTTCTGTCTATCA
Source organism: Candidatus Hydrothermarchaeota archaeon (assembly GCA_015520145.1). Taxonomy (GTDB): domain Archaea; phylum Hydrothermarchaeota; class Hydrothermarchaeia; order Hydrothermarchaeales; family WAQR01; genus WAQR01. Next base: position 14,328 of record WAQR01000220.1, on the reverse strand, counting down.
AAGGTCTTCGTGCATCACCGTTTTTATATATCTCATACTTCACATATCCCTCGCCGAGTTTGGAATCGCCCTTATATATTGCCACCTTCGCCTGCTGTACGGACCTGAACACTGGCTTTGCATAATCATGCTCGTATCCCTCGATTCCCCTCGCCATCAGGAGGACATCAAATGTCCTGTTAAGACTCGTACTTCCAAAATTGAGATATGGCTGCTCACCTTCAACCACAACATCTGCCCCCTCGGGGACCTCCACACCAGGCCCTGTAGCAACCCACAATTCATTATTACCATCCCTCAACCTGATATAGGTAGCATGAGCTGTACCAATCACCTCCGCCACCCTGCCCCTGATAAGATACGAACTTTCCAGACTCTCAATACCTGTCCTGCCAGACCTCACACCCTCCAGGATATCCAGAAATTCGCCAATGGTCATCCAGCTCCTTTCAGGTTCGATCCTGGGCTTTGCCGACCCGTAATCCACATATTCCCTATAATCCAGCAACACCACCCGATACTCGCTCTCCCCCTCACCTGCATGGACGCCCCAGGTACCGAGCTTTCCAAACCCTTCATGGAAAAGAGCTGGAGAAAGGACCTTTACACTGCCGATATCCCCCTTATCAAAAGTGACAGAAAACTCTGTCGTAAAAAGGGATGAAAACACAATACCAACGCTTATAAACACAACCCCCAGATGGATGAGGATTACTCCAATCTCCCTGGCATTATATTCCCGTCCGCCGGTTTCCCCTATCCTGACAGCCCTGGTCCTAAACCGCACCAGCGAGGAATAGAGGATATAGAGTACAGGAGGTATAACACTTAGAGAAGATATCTCGCCGATAGTCTCATAAAGGAACGGCTTTTCAGCCGAGATAAAAGAGGTATAATCAACTATATTATAATCCTGGTTTGGCTTTATCAACGCCATTATCAGGGTGAGGAATGCAAAAAACAAAAACGATGCCACAGCATCTTTTTTCTTCGATGGCGTGTACTGTAGCCCGAGCCCTATCAAAAGGAGCATGAGGATAAAGAACGGATAGAGCCAGATATTAAAAAACTGTTTTGTCACTGCATATTTATTTGTTGTAATCAGTTTTATAATCGGAGGAAACGTTACCCCGAAAAATGTAATCAGATTTATTATTAAAAAGACTATAATTGCAGAATAAAAGATATTTGTCCTGTTGATTATGCTCACATCCTTCCTTTCCCGGATATCTGCCATCAGGTACTTCATAATCCCGAGGACAAGCGGGATAAGGAAAGAGACAAAAAGTAGAGTCAATATGTACCTCCCGACATCCCCTGAGATAAAAGAATGGACACTTTCAAAGACCCCGCTTCTTGTAACAGCGGTTGCATATACCACCATGGAAAACGAGAAGGCGACAAGTACAGGTGCCAGGATATTGTACTTTGTCCTGTCCCTCCTGTGCTCTATCACGACATGAATCGCGGCAGTCAGCATCAGCCACGGCATGAGCATGGCAGTCTCAACCGGGTCCCATCCCCAGAACCCGCCCCAGCCCAGGGTCTTGTACGCCCATATCCCTCCAAAAGCCATGGACAGCGTCAAAAAAAACCAGGAAACCCTCATCCACAAAAGGCCTTTCGTTACCCAGAGCTTCTGGGCATTCCATGCCTCCTCTGTACTTCTAGCCCCTCTTAAAGTCGAGATGAGATAAACCACTGCCGCAGCAAACGGCACGGTGGTACCGGCATATCCCAGGAAAGTGGTAAATGGATGCGAAATCATCCAGGGATCCAGGAGAAGCGGGTTCATTCCATTACCGTCCTCGGGTATAAAGGTATCCTGGAGGTCAGGATAGGTCTGGTAGATTGTGGTAAAAGGGGAGTCCATGATAGTCATATACGTGAAAAAGAGACCCAGGACAACTGTCAGGAGCTGACTTTTCTTCACAAATGCAGTTTGTGACTCTTTTCCCTTACCAAGCCACAGCGCACCAATGCTTATCAGTGCCGCCCAGAACAGCATTGTCCCCTGCTGACCTGCCAGGCTTCCTGCCAGCTTATAATAAAAAGGATAATACACACTTGAAAACTGCCAGACATAAAGGAAAGTGAAATCACTTATGACAAAGGCATAGGACAGGAGAAGAAATGCTGCGGAAAGCGAAAATGCGAATGCCCCAATCATCCATCTCTCGACAGTCCTGATAGAGGCAGGGATACTGCTCGTTCCATCCCCTGTTCTTCCCGCATATATGTCAATTAAGAGGAGTAATGCACTTATCACTCCAGAGACTGCACCTGCCCCAATAAAGATATCCCCGAGACTCACGGCGGTACACCTTTTACACCATTTTTAGAATAGTTGTAGTTGTCCCTGACCCACTCGATAACAGGCTTGAACTCATCTGCAGGTACATATCCAGGTATCCTGGTAATAACTTCGCCTTGTGGAGTCATGAACATTATATATGGAGGCGCATAGACATTGAACCTTTGAGTATCCTTTTTATTGACATCCATATCTATTGCCACCCTGACAAAGTATCTGTCCAGGATGTCCCTGATGTCTTCTCTGGAATAGACCTCCTTGTGGAGTTTCTCGCAGTAGGTGCACCATATCGTCCAGAAATAGACTATCATCGGCTTATTTTCCTCAACTGCGGCCTTCTGCCCCATATCATAGGTGTTGTACCATTCAAGCTCTGCAATATATGTATAGTTCTGGTCACTTATAATCGGGGTCTGGTTTGTTGCATAATAGAAAAAGAACACAACAATGCCAAGTCCTATTAAAGTCAGGATTGTTCTGGTTTTCGTGGTTTGCAGCATCATGAACACTCAGGGGGCTTATATGCGGTTTGTGATATAATAAGTCTTTCTATTTACATTGTGCAAAAAACAGGAAAAAAAGTTCACATAATGTAAAAATCAGGCCCGCCAAACCTGCGTTACAGACCAGGGTTATCTAGACACCCATCAAGATCCCTATTGAATTATGTATCCCGTGAGGCAGACCGAGCACGAAGATGGTAATCTTAAAAAGCCAGTACCAGCTTTCTTCTTTTGAGTCCTCAATAAGATACAGGGCACCGAGTGCTATTAAAACGTTTAAAAGCAGATATGAATATGGCGAGGAACTGAGCAGCAGTTCTGTGAACATCTGCTCACCCCTATATCCGAGTGATACCGAACCAAGTGTAGCAGAACTGGCCATCAGCATAAGGCCAAAGACTATCAGTGCGTTTTCCCTGCTGTACATACCCTTGACCTTGAAAGCATTGATATTCCTGGTACACCACAAAACCCCTGCCGAGAGGACGGCTGCCAGAATCCATATACCCAGGAATACGTCTGTGTTCAGGACGAGAGGTGTACCGGTATAGACATTAACTGCATTTTGAGACCTCACGTCCATAACCTTCGAGAACACAATAAAGAAGCCACCGGCAGCAATTATCGTACCGAGGTATATCATGACACGGTCGTATCTATCGCCTGCAAGCTTTTTGCCAAAAAACAGCGTGACTGTTGCCAGCGTGGCTATCAGGATGTACAGGCCAGGAGTGACGAGGTAAGCATGCACGCCCTGTCCGGTCGCCCTGTAATATGATTCCAGGCCGCGAAGCTCACCTGCCAGCACCAGAAATGGCATTGTTGCAATGAAGAGCCTTGCATCTATTTTAACTTCCAGGTATTCCAGGAGCCTTTTTACCATATAAACTCCAAGAAGCAGCAGTGCAGCATATGCGAGAGTGTTATATATATTGTACCCCTCACCGGTATAGATAGGGTTTATGAAATACTTCTCGATAAATTCCGAAACCACTGTTACAATCTCCATATCTCCATGAGGCTATGAGCCTGAAAACTGGAAGTACTTTTATTAGTACTTTTTATCCTCAGCTTTTTGATAGTTAAGCATAGATTAATGTGCTCACATAGCATAAAATATAGAAAGAAAGGAATCAGTGAGAAGACCTCGTACCGTGTCTCTAGATTTCACCCGGTCAGACCGCCACAGACCATCCTTATGCGCAAACCAGGTGTTAACCGTCCTGGCCTTTAAATCGAATGCTGCAAACAGCCCAAGCAGGCTATTGTACAAACACGTCACGAAATCTTCTTGACATATAATGGCCTTTTGAGACCAAGATACGCCACCATTAAACACCAGGTAAACACCTGATGATTAACAGCCACTTAAGATTCCTATCAGTTCATGTTTTAATTGTGTGAACTATATTAATATCTTTTTTCATTTATCCACCTTTCTTTCACCTGCATCCAGTGCAGTGGTTGGAAATATTTCAGGTAATCACCCTCACTACAATGGGCTTTGGGACAAAAATATTTTCTCATGAGTCCCGATGATAACCAGAGGTCAATATCCGAGACGGCATTCTCTGTGTTCAAGAAAGACTTCCCTATCCCTCTGCGGAGGAGGATAAAGCAGGAAAGGAAGCATATCGATGGGATATCTTCTGGAGAGGTGTGGAATACATGGACTTTGTCCAAAGCCCTTTCGTGCAAAAGCTTTAAATAATCGGTTATTCAATCAGGGAATCATGCATATCATGATAATCGGCGGAGGGAGGCTGGGTTACAGCGTCGCCAAATCCTTGAGAGAAGACGGGCACGATATAGTCGTGATAGAGAAGGATAAAGAGACTGCAAAGAAGATTGCAGACCAGCTTGACGTCCTGGTTATCAATTCCGATGGTGTAGATATCAGGACACTAAATGACGCAGGGCTCAACCAGGTAAATGTATTTATGACACTTACCGGGAATGACGAGACGAACCTCATGGCATGTCAGATTGCAAAAAGCAGCAATATCAAACGACTCATTGCCAGGGCAAATAAAGAAGAGAACAAAAAACTTTATGAACAGATTGGTGTGGACGTTGTACTATCCCCGCTTTTAATCTCTGCATCTGCCTTTACAGACGCAATCTCAAAAGATGTCAAGACCATCTGTATCCTTGACGGGAACTTCGAGATAATCGAACACACACTGGATAAGAAGGGGAAGGCTCACGGGAAGAGGATAAAGGAACTGGACTTTCCAGAAGAGGCAAGGATAATGATAATATACCGGGACGGTAAAGCCATCCTGCCTTACGGGGATACCAGACTCCAGGTCAAAGACAAACTCATTATTCTATCCATGAGGAGAAAGGTCAAGGACGTGCTGTCCAGGCTTTAATTTCTTGTAATAATCCCTTTAAGTGAGACAATAAACACGAGGGGAGGGATTACTTCAAGTCTTCCTGCCCACATATTGATCATATACACAATCTTTAAAAGCCATGGCATATCCTCCTGTACTATCCCGCTGCTCAGTCCCCCTGTTGCCAGGGAAGATGCTGATTCAAAGAACGAGTTACTTATAGGATATCCATACGCTGCGGTTATCAGGGTGGATATTACAAGAAGGATGATGTAGGCAAATACCATTATGAACATCCCGTGCAGGGTTTTGTTGTCTATTGTCCTGTCTTCGATATTGTGAAACTTCTTTAATATCACAGCATTTTCAGGTGCAAGTGTCTTTTTAATCTCCCACTGTATGGATTTGATAATCAGGTAGAGTCTAAGACATTTGATTCCACCTCCAGTCGAACCTGTGCTTGCACCGATTGTCATCGCAAGGGCAGCCATTATCACCGGCAGTGGCCCCCACAAAAGACCTATCATCTCGGGAGATTCTGTTGCCCATCCTGTAGTTGTCAGTGCAGAAACCATCTGATAAAAACCGAATCTAAAACTGGTAAATATAGATGGGTAGCTGCTGGACATGGCAAGCCAGAGAACAGTGGGGACTGACATGAGTATCAGGATTATTGAAAATGTCTGGATCTCAACGTTTTTATAAATCTCCCTGAATTTTCCTGTAATAACCGAATAGTGTACAGCAAAATTTATTGACCCCATGATCATGATTATCACTGTAACCAGTTCTATTCTCTGGTTATCAAAATATGCAATACTTGCTGCATGTGTAGAAAAGCCGCCGAGTGCAATACCTGACATGGAGTGGGTTACGGCATCAAACCACGACATCCCGGCATAATACAGGGCAACTGCCCCGAAAACCAGAAACATGAGATAAATGAGCCAGATTGCCCTTGTGGTTGAGACCATGCTGGCACCCAGCTTCTCAAATCGCCCTTCAGCAGTATAAAACGAAGTGCTGCCTGTACCGGTACTTGCCCTTGAGAGTATCACAAGGTAGATGACGATTATCCCAAGTCCGCCGAGGTACTGCATGAGATGTCTCCACAGATTTATTGAATATGGAAAGGAATCTGCATTTACAGCGATTATCGATAGACCTGTTGTAGTCCAGCCTGCCATACCTTCGAAGAAAGCATCTATAAATGAGGGTGAGACACTCAAAAGGGGAATCGCGCCAAAAAATGCGGCAACGGGATAGCTGATGGCTGTAACCCCTATTGCATGCCTCAGTTTCATGTCTATTTTTGCTAAAAAAACGGTTCTCAAAAAGATGCCGAGGATTAGAAGGGCGAAGAAGGATGCAATGAATGCGGGTATTTCTGCAAACTCTTTATAATAATAGGCCACTATTACAGGTACTAGAAATGAAAAACTTATAACCATACATACACTGCCCAGATTGTGCAAGATCACTTTGAAATCGTCTTTTGTTAGAACCCCTATCATAGTACCACCATACCCACCGTCACCCCATCACCAGGATCAACCTGTACAGGACATATGTGATGGTGAAGATTAGACCTGTAAGAAACAGGATGGACATACTTTCGACTATAATACCTCCAATTATTTCTCCGATATCCACCAACGTATTTTTAACTGTTTTTTTGATATTCCCGATATCCACCGTCATCTTTGTTGTTTCTCCACAATCATCCTGCAACCATACAACCAACCATACAACCATAAATTATTAGTTAGTGTTCACTGGTGCGGTTCACTGGTGCGGCTGTCTCTCATATACCCGCTCACTACACACATATATATAATAGTTTCTGTTGTGTTATTATCTTGTGTTATTATCTGTTTTATTATCCTAGACGTCACTTATCCTGAATCTCAAAATGGCAGCAATCCCGCCAATACTCTCCAGCCGCTCGCCTGCTTCGTGTTCTGTTGAGACGATTACAGGCTCTCCTCTCATTGCCCGCGTCTTCTCGATAAACTTATCCGCACTGCTGCACTTTCTAAGGAATCTGTCGCTTATCAAAAGCTTTTCAACAGCCCCCAGTTCCAGGGCATTCCTTACGTCATCCATCCCGTAAGCTGCAAGCATCGTGCCCCTGCCTATCTCCTCAAACACCCTCTCCACCAGCATCGTCTCAATAGATATCCTGCTCTCCTCCACAATCTTCTCAACAATGCCCCGTTTTATTATCTCCTGAATCCCCACCCTGCCGCCTGTTCCTGCACCCTCCACGCGGCATATCCCTGCTATTTTCGGATGTCTGCTCTTTAAAAAATTGAAAAGGTTCTCCTTTGTAAACCCCGGGCCGCAGATGATGATAAACTTTATCTCCTCCTTCTTCAATACCTCCACCAGTTTCCCTGCTGTAGTATCGAAAAATTCTTTCATGGTTGTTTCGTGCTCTTTTTCGACCCATTTCCCTGAAACAGTCGTGGTCACCCTGGCAACATAATCGATACCATACCTCCTCACAACAGCAAACTCTGCCTCCCCGTCTTCAATACACAGTATCAGGACAATAGGTGTTTTAGCAGACTTTTCCGCCTCTTTCAGCCGTTCTGCCTCCCATTTTTGCCACCGCACCTTTTTAATGCTTACAACATCCCTCGGCTTGATCTCGATTGTATGAAACGTCCCGTATGAAATCAAATCCTCCGGCCCTTCTATAATCTTCCCGGATACCCTCAGCCTGGTTATATATGCGGCAAATTCTGTGCGGCTGACCACTATCCCTATATGGACAGGCACCCTGACACCTTTATCTGCCCTGAGTTTCTCGTCATCTCTAATGCGCCTGAAACTGGTACCATAGACAGTATCACCCTCTGCTATAATCCCCTTTAGATACCAGAGATCGTCCAGGGACTCAGGCATGACCTTTACCCTGCCTTCCTTGTAATCACGGTGGAGGATCTTCATCTCTGCACCAGCTTTTCGATCTCTCTCCTCCTCCTTTCATATATCTGTACCAGGCGGCGTTCATTTTGTATAACCGCATCAGTACCTTTCATCCCCTTCTTTTTATTTACCTCTAATAATGTATTCAGCAGGCTCTTGTGCAGTTTCTCTGCTTTAAATATCCTGTCGTATTCATCTGCCAGCTTTTCATCTATTTCTATTAATCTGCTTTTGATATCATCTATTCTATCCTGGGTATCCTGGATATTTTCCAGCCTTTTGATTATACTCTCTTTTGTAAAGGGTTTTACAATATAGTCCACAAGGTCGTCGATCTCCTCTTTTTCGAGAACAGACGGCACCAGACCCTTTGTAGTCAGCATTGATACATGGATTGATTTCAGCTTCTCATTTGATTTTATCTCTCTCAAAACCGCCCAGCCGTCCAGCCCCGGCATCATGATGTCCAGGAAAATCAGGTCAGGGGTAACCTCTTCAAGTTTTTCCAGACACTCCTTCCCGCTATATGCCGGTATCACCTCGTGTCCCTCGTCTTTTAATATAGATTTTAAGACAAAAATTATACCAGGATCATCGTCTACAACCATTATCTTCATTCTGTCACCTTGTCTTTGGAATCCTCACAAAAAAGATACTACCTCCTTCAGGATTATCCTCTACCCAGACCTCACCTTTATGCAGTTCTACCAGGCGTTTTACTATTGCAAGTCCAAGCCCCGTGCCTTTTATCCCTGCTTTCTCTATCCTTGTAAACCTGTCAAATATCCCTTTTTTATTCTGGTCTAATATCCCTTCACCAAAATCTTTTACCATTACTTTCCAGTCAGTCTTCTCGTCTTCAATATCTATTACTATCTTCTTTCCCTCGTTACTGTATTTTATTGCGTTACTTATAAGATTTACGAAGATATCCCTGACCAGAGGGTTTACAGATGCGAAATATTCTCCATCACCTGCATTATATTCCACCACCATGCCCTTCTTTTTTAGTATCGGTTCAAAATCCTGTATCACCGACTTTAAGATAGAACCGAGATCCTCCCGTTCAAAATCCAATTTTTTGACCGCCTCTACCTTTGCAAATTTTGATGCCGTGGTGATCATGTCTATCAGTCGTTCAATATTATGTTTGATTGATACCAGTTCGTCGATGTTCCCTGCCTTTTTCTCGATGAGGATTTCAGTATAATTTAATATTATGCTGGCAGGATTTAGGAGATCGTGACGAATTATGTCTGTAAACAGGTCTTTCAACCGATTCGACCTCTCCAGCTCTTTTAAATATTCTAAAAATTCCTGTTCCAGTTTCCTTTTTTCAGAGATGTCCTGGAAGATTGCTATGATAGCCATTTTTCCCTTGTAATCCACAACATTTGCACTGATATTGACCGGGATGATTCTCCCTGTCTTTTTCATTACGTGTAATTTATCTGATGCCCAGGAACCTTCGTCAAAAGTTTTATTAAAAAACCCCTTTGCTTTATTTATCTCGTCTTCTGGATGTATGTCAGTTATCTTCTTTTTTAAAAGTTCCTCTTCCCGATAACCTGTAAGATAGATGCCCTTCTTGTTCGTTTCGAGTATCCGAAAATCTGTAGGGTCGATGACAATGATTGCAACGTTTGCATTAGCTATAATATTTCTATACATCATTTCCTGGCTGTATGCGTTTTGTTTGTTTATTTCAAAATAAGCCGATATCAGTGTCGTGAGATTCTTATACTGGAGGTCTCTAAATGCCCCGATAACCTCTTCGAGCTCCTCTCCCCCATCACTTCCTGCCTCGCCGGCATATTCCTGGATTAGAACATGCATTAAAATCTTTTCATAAAGATGGATGCCCTCTACGAGGTCTTCATAAGGAACTCCAATCTTTGCAAGCTGCATCCCCTGTTTTTTGATCTCATAAAAATATTCAGGGAACCCGATATTTTCCAGGCCGAGAGTGATGTTGAATATCTTCTCTATCTCAGGTATGACCCTCTCATTTATCTTTCCGTGTTTTATCCTTCCGTGTTCAGATGCAGGTTCTTTTGTACCTGGTGTACCGGGTTCTCTCAACTTTTTGAGTATCTCTTCTTTTTTTATCTTTAATCTCCCTATAATATTAACCAGGGTTTCCCTGTCACGGGAACTCAATTCCATCATAGTATCATATTATATATGCACGTCTTTTTAATATAAAACCATAACTCAAGCCATAACCCCCTCGGCTTTTTTCTCATCTTTTCTCTCATGTTTTATATGTGTCCTATGTGTCCTGTGGTGTCGCAGTACAGCGGGTCACGGCAGCTCACGGCAGGTCAAACCTGTCCCGTACACTGTCAATACTCTGACCAACGACACGTATCCTGTTTATGGAATATTCGCCATAACCATTATACCCTGCCTCTGTTATATGGCCGACACTTATCGGGTTCACTCCCATAACCTTACAGCACACGGTGTCCAGAGCAACGGCATCTGTACTGGCCATGATTATGCCCATCTTTTTCGGCTGGCCGTTTACAGGGCCGTTACCCTCCATTGCAATAATCCCGTCCATGATATTCACATCAGGCGCCCTTATACGCATGAGGTCGCTTATCGCCCCGCCAATCTTTGGATGGTATATCCCTTTCCTGCCCGGGATAATCCCGACCATATTCTTCAATGCAAGGCTGACCGTGGTTATCCTGTGGGTCTTCATCACAGGGACATTGATAAAGACATCTGCCTTTAGAATCGTCCTTGGAACTTTGAAGTCTCTTAATGTACCGTAATCCATCTCGACAGGGATACGTATGTCCCTTGAAAGATTGGTAAATTTAACCCCATAGTAGTCACAGACCTCTTTTGCACCCGTCATCTTAAAATTCTCTTTTGCAGATGAGGTGTAGCCGTCGCTTTCTATAACCACAATCTCTTCTGCAAGACCTTCATACATCTTAAAGATCTGCTCGAGTATTCTAATGTCTGTCGTTGCACCGGTTGACGGGGACATGGGTGCGCAGAAGTTTGGTTTGATAACTGCAAGTTCACATTCTTTTGGCTGGAAGTTTATAAAATCCAGAGACTTTTTCACATCCACTTTTCCTGATTTAATAATACTCACAGTGGCCATAGAAACCCTCAAGATAAACCCTTGTCTTCCGGATATATAAGACATACGGTAGGTATTAGCATCTTTGAATGAAAATACGAAAATTAAACTCCTATCCTATCCAGGTGCTCAATAATTCAACGGGTCAGTCTTCATGAACTCACGCATAACAACCGTGGCATAAGAACCTGTTGGCAGGGAAAACCTTACCAGGACATTTTGGACATCCTTTATTTCAAAATCAGGGTCTATTTCAATAAACGCATCTCTTAAAAACCCTCTCGAACTCAGCTCCGGCATTGAAGGTATCTTAAATTGGTCAAAAGAGATACCTTCCTCCTCAAGTACGGTCTTTTCAATTTCTCCTGCAATACCAGGGCTAAACGAACTTTCATATCCAAAAAGAGGGATCTTATCTATCTCCTCTCTCTCTATCCCCCTCTCAATAGAAAGACTCAAAATCCTGTTAAATAGATAGGACTGATAGGCATGGACCAGCATCCATCGAAGCTTTTTCGGGAGTCTTCGAAGGGCACCTGCAAAATCATTTGGATTCTTTGATAATGCATCCAGCATATTGCGCTCATAATTGAGCCTTCTTGGAAATATCTCCAATGCTTTTTTAAAATCCCCTGTATCATCAACAAATTTCCTGGCCTCATATACATCTTCCCTCTCTGACTTATAAGGCCTGCCAAGATATGACAGGACTGCCGACCTGAGGTCTCCGTTAATAATATCCCTGCCAACAAGATGGGTATTCGGCCTGGTCACACCAAAGCGCTGGTAACCAAAATAGTTGGGAACACCGGCCTCCTTTAACCTGGAAGATATGCTCTCCAGTAACTCCTGGAGTTCCTGAATGTCATATATCCCCCTGGCATCCCAGGGTCCGATATCCCTGATATCTCTGATATCCCTTACAGCAATCTCAAACCGATTTCCAAGAGACTCGCCCAGAGATATCCTCCTATCAGATCTTCTAAAATTTGAAAGTGTTATACCTTTTATATCCACTTTCCTGAGGTCTTCCGTGTCCACGTTCCACACCGCCACCCTCTGAGAGGTCACAGCCCGTTTATCCTTGGTACCCGCAAAACCGAACCGTTTATGGGAGACGCCGAGACGTTTTGCTATAAATTTAATCGCTCGATGAGTATCCCAGTTCATCTTTTCGAGAGTGAAATGCGTGTATTCCCCTTCCCTGACCTCTTCACAGTCCTCATATAGTTCGGTTACAACAAAGTCCTCGGCTGTAGTTCGAAGTCTTCCCCCGATGCCCGGTGTATCTGTTATAAAATAACTGAGTCCAAGGAGATTGTCCAGTTCATAAGGGCTTTTCATCATCTCTACTATCGTCTCCACTATTCATTCATCTCCGATAACCTCCAATAATATCTCCAGGCATTATAAATCTATCCGGGAATCTATCCGGACTAACAGAGATTAACGCCCGTGAAAGATCGTGTAGTCACTGCGGTCCGCTGCATACATGTGCCTCATAGCTATTGCAGAATACACAATAGCCGTAACCACAGCATGAAACAGGATAAACACCAGAGAATAGAGAGGATATCCCGATATCACGCCTGCAAATATCGAGATATTATACAGGTTTCTCCTGCCAGCAACTCTCCTGAACATCCGCTCAAAATCCCCGCTGTCATCCAGACTTTTCCCCATCGATTTCCTGAACAGGTCATATACATGCCTGTAGAACGCAACAAATAGGATGATGAACATGCACAGTATCAGCGGTAATGCGCTGCCTGTAGACCTGAAAAGGAACAGGGAAAGCGCTATAAACCATGAGAATTCAAACAGCAGATCAAAAGAGTGCTCCAGAGACCCGATCCTGGTGCTGTGCAGCTTGACCCTGGCAAGCTTGCCGTCTATACCATCGAGCACCCCGACAACAAAAGTCAAAACTGACGCAGGGAGAAGATACCCGAGGAAAAACAGCACGGTCACGGTATAGGCAAGCACATTCACAATGATGGTCAGCTGGTTTGGCGTTATACTGAAATTTGATATATAACCGACAAGCCTGTTCTCTATTGGTCTGTGGACATAATGTGCCAGGAAATCCGACGCCCCCTTGCTTGAATTCTCGATTATAATCTCCCCTGCCTTCTTTAAGTCCTCTTCAGTATCGATATCCATCCACCAGGGCCTGATATCCTTGCGCATCCCTGAAACATAGCTCTGGATACCGGTAATATCGAATATTTCTGCATCATTATTTTTAGCAGCACTTGCAATACACTCTGAAAGTACAGTCTTCCCCTCTTTTACTATCTCCTCGATATAGGAGAATATTCTCGGGGTGCACAGGAAAATGCCCGTATCTATACAATTTGAGTTTTTTATATCCTTGCCGATATCTACAATTTTCCCGTCCTTTTCCAGAACCTTCGTATCTTCATACAGCGGCTCTCTTCTATCCACTGCAAGGACAACAGAATTCCTGGAGCTGGTGTTGATAAGTCCTTTTAGAATACGGCTGTCAAATACGTGATCTGACATCATGAGAATAAAGTTCTCATTTAACAGTTCTTTCGCCTTTAAAACAGAAACTCCGTTTTCCTTCTTCCACTCCCTATTTTCAACATATTCTATCTTTACCCCATACCTCCTCCCATCTCCCAGACGTTTTTTTATTTTGTCTCCATGATAACCGATGACTATGATAAATTCACTAATCCCTGCTTCTTTTGCAGTTAATATCGCCCTCTCTATTAAAGACCGGCCTAAAAGCCTGATCAATGATTTGGGCTCATCTTTAGTTAAATGGTTCAATCTACTGCCCTGTCCTGCAGCAATTATTAATGCCTTCTTTACCTTCATTATTCACCTCTCTCTTTATTTTCCTTATTTTCCACTCTTTTTATTTACCTCTCTTTGACTCTTTGATTGACCCATTGATCTTACGAACCAGAAGGTTGATCCACGTATTCTCGCATTCCACGTCATTTCACGTATCAGGCAAGTATTATCCACATTATCAAACGTATCATCAAGCATCAAGCCGTATCAAACAAAGGCGAGAGAAAAGTTTCGCTTCGCCTAACTCCTCAATATCCTAATCCTATCTCCAACAGCAGTAACAGCAACAGCCGCACAGCAGTACAAAAT
>WAQR01000219.1 GCA_015520145.1 Candidatus Hydrothermarchaeota archaeon | reverse complement strand
TATCTCTATGAGATTTGCCGCATCACCTATCTTTATGACGTTTTCATCGATACATTCTGGGAACTGTGCGTTTTTTACCCAGTTTGCATCCCACGACCCCATGTCCACCCATGAATCATGGATTGTAAACCCGTCTTCTTCAAGGAAGTCTTTTAACCGGTTTCTGTATTCCGCACCATTTATTCCATCCCTAAAAAGGAAGCACGTAACGCATTCTGCTGTATCCCTGTCGTAAGGGAGGATATAGTAGTACCCATGTGGTGCTATCTCATTATTTAATGCCGCAGATATCCTCCTCGGATCAAAATATCCTCTTCTCTCCACCCTAAACCCATAGCCTGCACCCCGCACGTCCTCGCCTTCGATAAGGTTTCGCCACTGACCTGTGGCAATGATGACATAATCGTATTCTCCTTTAAGCTCTTCCAGGTCCCCTTTTCCAATACGTTCACCCCAGTGAAACACAACATTCTCCTTTCCTTTTACCAGTTCGTAGAGCTGGTTATCCACAGACTTTTTGCATGAACCGCGAAGATAGCTCCAGCCGACACACGAAAATCTTGGAGAGATTCTTATACCGTCTTTCGCCGGGTCTTTCCAGTTCATCGAAAAAACGAGTTCCTTTAAAATACTGTGCTCCTTTACCAGCGGGAGCTTGCCTGAATTGACAAACCGCATAATGCCCTGAAGCTGGACAGGTCTTGCCCTGGAGTCAGGTCCACTTACTCTATCATAAATATCTACGGTATCCACATTAGACCATAAATGGTGGGCAAAACTCAAACCAGAAAGCCCTGCTCCTATAACCGCTATTCTCATTTTATCCCATTACGTCCATCGTCGATTCTTTATCTTTATATACGTTGTGGTAAAGATATTTAAATGATTATCTTAATACTAAGATTTAGGTGTTTTATCTGCCAATTCGGTAACACATCCGCGGTGAAAAGACAGGACAAAGATGGCGGAAAGACGGTGAAAAGAAATTGAAATTGATGGACTTTGAGACAACAGAGGAGATCTCCGTACCAGATGCCCTGGTAGACCAGGTTATCGGTCAGGAACATGCTGTTGAGATAATAAAAAAGGCTGCGATACAAAAACGACATATACTCCTCATAGGTGAGCCGGGGACAGGTAAGAGCATGCTGGGCCAGGCGATGTCAGAGCTTTTGCCTGTGGAAGAGCTACAGGACATCCTTGTACACCAGAATCCAGATGACAAGAATGCACCACGAATTGAAGTTGTAAAGGCTGGAGAAGGCATTCAGATTGTAGAAAAGTTCAAGAAACAGAAAAGGAAGGTGGAAGCACCGATAAACTTTCTTTTCAGAGGGGTTTTTATTGTCCTGTGGATATCTATCTTTTATTATATGATTGTACACCAGCAGCCGCTGGTGATGGTCGGAGGGATTATCGGCACATTCTTTCTCGTGGTACTAAGACAGCATATGAAAATAAAAGATGTGGTAATGGTACCCAAACTCCTGGTAAACAACAAGGACAGGCCAAAGGCACCTTTTGTCGATGCAACAGGCGCTCATGCAGGTGCCCTTCTCGGCGATGTGAGGCACGATCCTTTCCAGTCAGGTGGACTTGAAACACCGCCACATGAGCTGATTGAGGCGGGAGGAATCCACAAGGCAAATAGAGGCGTTCTTTTCATCGACGAGATTGCAGTTCTCGGTATCGAGTCACAGCAGAGCCTGCTTTCTGCCCTGCAAGAAAAGAAATATTCTATAACAGGCCAAAGTGAGAGGTCAAGCGGTGCTATGGTCAAGACAGATCCTGTTCCATGTGACTTTATTTTGATTGCTGCCGGGAATCTTGAGGCAGTCGGGAAGATGCATCCCGCACTGAGATCAAGGATACGGGGGTATGGATACGAGATATACATGAAAGACGACATGAAGGATACCATAGAGAACAGAAATAAGATGGTACAGTTCGTAGCACAGGAGGTCGTAAAGGACAAGAGGATACCTCATTTTACACGGGATGCGGTTATTGCGATTATCGAGCAGGCAAGGAAAAGGTCAGGCAGGAGAGGGAGACTTACCCTGAAGCTCAGGGCTCTTGGAGGTCTTATAAGGGCGGCGGGTGACGTTGCCAGGAGTGAAAACGCTCCTCTTGTCGAGGTAAGACATGTAAAGGCTGCGGGCAGTTTTGCAAAGACCCTCGAGCAGCAGATAGCTGACAGGTACATCAGCAGGAAGAAAGATTACAATGTCTATCTGGTTGAAGGCGAGGAGGTCGGCAGGGTAAACGGGCTGGCGGTTATTGGAGGCGACAGCGGCGTAATACTGCCGATAGTGGCAGAGATCGCACCCGCGCAGAGCAGGGATGAGGGGAAGATCATTGCAACAGGAAAACTGAGGATAATAGCAAAGGAGGCAATCCAGAATGTCGGTGCATTGATTAAAAAGCATACAGGTAGAGATATATCCAACTACGATGTGCATATCCAGTTCCTCCAGACCTATGAGGGTGTGGAGGGGGATAGTGCAAGTATATCTGTCGCCACTGCGGTAATCTCTGCACTGGAAGATATACCGATAGACCAGGGTGTTGCCATGACCGGGAGCCTGAGTGTGAGGGGAGATGTCCTTCCGATAGGCGGGGTTACAGCAAAGATCGAAGCTGCTTTTGCAGCAGGGATTAAGAAAGTGATAATCCCTGAAGGGAATCTAAAGGATGTCATGATTGATAAGAAAAATGAGAAGAAGATCGATATCATACCTGTCAAAAATCTTTCACAGGCACTTGAACATGCATTTGTGATTAGAGGGGATAGGGAGAGTATCCTTGAGAAGATAAAGGATCTCATACCTGCCGTGCCTGGCGCGAAGGGTGTGGATGGGGCATTACCTAAAAAACATGGGGCTTTGTAGAATCAAAAGTTGTAGAATCAAAAGATTTAAGACCAGGTACCGACCGAAGAGATAAAGATGGGACAGAATTTCAAAGTCATACTGGGAATATTCCTGATAGTCGGGCTGGTATTTGGATTCATTCAGGGCAGCCAGGAAAAAGAAAAGGCACTCTCACCAAAAGAGCAGATGTTCAAATCTCTTTTAGATAAGGGTGTCTACATAGAAACATATATGATTACAGATGGGAGGGAGGCAAAAAAGGCGTTTTTTATCGAAGATATAGATATACCTGACGATGATAGGATACTTTATGTTTCGTTTAGAATGCTCGGTTCTGATAGGGGTCTTGACAGGGATATAGATGACTATCTAAATGCTGTAAGAGAAATCGTTTATCAGAACCTGGATGTGGACTCTGACCTTGATGGGATAATTGTGTTTCGCAACGACCCTAACAGGATATCAAAAGAACTGACATTCATATATTCTAACAGGAGCTATGCTGAGGAACTTAGAGACCAGAACCTTACTGTGAGGACATGGTATAACAGGATGCACCATATCAATGTAGAAAGCTCTAAATTCATATCAGATGATAAAAGTAGGGACATTATCCTATCTGCATTGTTGAAGACAGGCATGAAAATAAATGGCGTTATGATAACAAACGGTGAAGATATAAAAACAAAGTTTAACCTGAACGATACAGAACTTTTAAACGATTCCAAGGTCGCATTTATAGCATTTGAGCCATCTGGAAACGAAACAATGGAGATTGTAAGGGCATACATAGATATAATATTTACAGCATTTTCTGTAGATCCGTCTATAGACGTTGTGATGGCTACAAATGCAGGTCCGAGCAACAGGAGCTACAGGACATCCCTGGTCTATTCTGACAGGGATACTGTAGAGCGGCTGATGGGAGGGAACAGATCTGCGGTAGAGATATTTAATGAGTTTAAGATGGGTAATATAGTAATCGGGCCGGGGTAGATAAATGAGTCAAAAAAATATTAAAAAAATTGCATCAGAACGTATTGAGATCCTGATGAGGAAGGCAGATGAAACGTTTAAAATCGACAGAAAAAGGGCAGATAGATATGCAAATCTTGCAAGGAAGATCCAGATGCGGTACAAGGTCAGGTTCCCCAGGAAATGGAAGAGGCGTATTTGTAAAAAGTGCAAGAAGTTTATAACACCCGGTGACAATTGCAGGGTGAGGATACATAAAAAGATGATAGTGATAACATGTCTTGAATGTAATAATGTTACGAGGATTGGGATATAGAGGCGGATATACGGATATAGATGGATTGGAATATAGATTTTTGAAGTTAAAGTTAAAAAACAATCAGGTGGAAATATATGACAGTATATGATGTTCCAGCGAAGATTATTATTGAAGAGGTGGCAGCAGACCTCAAGAAGATTGATAAGTTACAGCCTCCAGAATGGAGCCGTTTTGTAAAGACGGGAGGAGATCGTGAGAGAGTGCCGGAGAATAAGGACTGGTGGTATATTCGAAGTGCTGCAATATTAAGGAAGGTGCATATAAAAGGTCCAATCGGGATCCAGACGTTAGGTAAGGTGTATGGCGGGAAGAAAAATAGAGGGGTAAAGCCTGAGAGGAAGATGAGGGGGAGCGGCGCGGTTATCAGGAAGATGCTCCAGCAGCTGGAGGGTGCAGGACTTATAAAAAAGACAAAAAACGGACGTGTAACTACTCCAAAAGGTATCTCTGTTCTAGATAAGACTGCAAGCAGGATCAAAAAGGATATCCCACAGCTTAGCAAATATTAGGTTGATAATGATGGGTGAAGACCTCGAAGAACTTAAAAGAAGGAAACTGCTGGAACTTCAGCAGAGACTTCAAGAGGAGCAGATAAAGGAAGAGCAGAGAAGGCAGATGAGCATCCAGAGGAGGTCTATTTTAATGGAGATTCTAACTCCCGATGCCAGGAGCAGACTTACAAACGTCAAACTTGCAAGGCCTGAATATGCAGAGCAGGTCGAGAATCTGTTAATCCAGCTCGCGCAGTCAGGTCAGCTCAAGCAGAAGATTACAGATATTCAGCTTAAAGAGATTTTGAGAAAATTGTCGATGAAGAAGAAGGAGATAAATATCAGGAGGATGTGAGAGGCCGCGTTAGCAGAAAGTTCTTTAAAATCTTTTTACCTTCGCTAGTGAGTATTGATTCCGGGTGGAACTGGACGCCTTCGATTGGGTATTTTCTGTGTCTGACTCCCATGATAATCCCGTCGTCTGTGCTCCTTGCAGATATCTCTAAATCTTCTGGCAGGCTGTCTTTTTCAATCGCCAGCGAGTGGTACCTTGTTGCACTCAGGGGGTTTTTGACGCCTTTGTAAATCGTCCTTCCGTCGTGTTTTATCTTGCTTGTCTTGCCGTGCATGAGGTTTTCTGCCCTGGATACTCTTGCGCCAAACGCCGCGCCTATTGCCTGGTGGCCGAGACATACCCCCAAAATCGGAGTTTTCCTGAATTCTTTTATAATCTCTATGCAGCTCCCTGCACTTTCAGGCGTCCCTGGACCAGGGCTTATGATTATCTTATCAGGGTTTATCTGCCTCACTTCGTTTGGTGTTATGTGGTTTCTTTTTACTACAACGTCTGCACCGAGCTCGCCGATGTACTGGTAGAGGTTGTAGACGAAGCTGTCGATGTTGTCGATTATGAGGATTTTCATCTCTTTCCCCCCGCCTTCTCCACTGCCCTGATCATCCCCTTTCCCTTGTTCACCGTCTCGTAGTATTCCTTTTCAGGGTCAGAATCCGCAACAATCCCTGCCCCTGCCTGGACATATGCCCTGC
>WAQR01000218.1 GCA_015520145.1 Candidatus Hydrothermarchaeota archaeon | reverse complement strand
TAGACGAGGGCAGGGTGACTGTAGAACTGACACCTGTAAAATTCGAGGATGGCAAGATATACTTTGAAATCAAGCTGAACACACATTCAGTCGAACTTAGCCAGTTCAACCTAACAGAACTGACTTCCTTAGAATTTAAAGGTAAGGAACTCAAACCGATTTCAGCGCCGGGAATAGGGTCACACCACAGTTCAGGGGTCATAATTTTCGATACAGGGTCAAACAAAAATGCCCCGGACAGGTTTACCGTGAAGATAAGGAATCTTGATAGCGATGAGAGGGTCTTTACCTGGCCGTGAGTGCTGTGAATGCCGTGAGTGAAATCTCAGGGCCTCAGGGTCTATGAGACATTTTCTTCTTATAGCTTTTCAGACATACAGGACAGCAGAAATAATGCTCCTTATTGTGAATTTTAAATTTGAAATGACTCCCCTTAACTTCACTTCCACAGTATTCACAATTTAAGGTAATGCCGATTTCAGGCCCTACGGTAGACTCATACTCCTCTTTTATTGTATTCAAAACTATAGTCGAGTCGATTTCCCCTGCTCCAAGGTCGCTTATCCTCTTTATAAACTCCTGCAATCTCTCCATATCCCTGACAATTGCCTTGCAGGTAAGGTTCTTCTCCCCCAAAGTCTCATATATCTCGATGATCTCGTTCATCTCCTTTAAAGCACCTATCTTCTTCTTATCGACCTTCATCCTCAATATGAGCAGGATATTCTTTGATATCGCGTCCCTGTCGATTATTGTTGTGAATTTCTTTATTATCCCTCCTTTCTGGAGCCGTTCGATCCTGGAGTTGACCGTGGGCCTGCTTATATTCACCTCCCTGGCTATGTTCATCACAGGGGTCCTTGCATTCTCCTGAAGGATTCTTATTATTTCAAGATCTGTCCGGTCATAAGCCATGTCGCCACCTTTACACATTGTGCGATGATTTAACCATAATTTATATTTTTGTAATAAAAAACTATTTATATATCCCACCAGGTGTAATTGTTATTAGTATTATATTATGAGGTTTTGAAATGGAAACAAAGAGGGTCGACATACCGGTTGAAGGCATGACCTGTGCCAGTTGTGCTGCAAAGATAGAAAAAATGCTATCCGGACTTGATGGTGTAATTGAAGCAGGAGTCAATTTCGGTACACAAAAGGCTACACTTGTCTATGACCCTGGCAAAATAAGCATTGGAAAATTTGTCGAGGCAATCAAAGATCTCGGCTACAAGGCTACCGTGGAGAAGGTGACCATCCCGATTGGGGGGATGACGTGTGCGTCCTGTGCTGCGACAATCGAGAAGACTTTAAACAAGCTGGAAGGCGTTGTAAGTGCAGGCGTCAACCTTGCTACAGAAAAAGCAACAATCGAATATTTCCCATCTATACTAAATCTGTCTGAAACCAAAAAGGCAATTGAAGGTGTAGGCTACAAGGTCATGGAGATGGCAGAAGAGGCTGATGTAGAGGACAGAGAAAAAGAGGCACGCCAGAAGGAGATTAGGATATTAAAAACCAAGTTCACGGTCGGTGTTGTGTTAAGCATCCCGCTCTTTTTAGGCAGCTTCCCTGAATGGTTTCCCTGGGTCCCCGATTTCCTCACCAAACACTTTGTACTCCTGCTAATCGCAACCCCTGTACAGTTCTGGGTTGGCTGGCAGTTTTACAAAGGATTTTTTGCAGCATTAAAACATAAAAGCGCGGATATGAATACCCTGATAGCCGTGGGCACATCTGCCGCATATCTCTATAGCCTGGCAGTGACACTATTCCCTGCATATTTTATCAGCCAGGGTATCGCGCCAGATGTTTACTATGATACGGCAGCCATTATCATAACCCTCATTATATTAGGCAGGCTCCTGGAAGCCAAAGCGAGAGGCGAGACTTCCGAGGCAATAAAAAAATTGATGGGCCTGCAGGCAAAGACTGCAAGGGTAATCAGAGACGGGAAGGAGATGGACATCCCTGTCGAAGATGTGCAGATAGGCGATACCGTGGTGGTCAGGCCAGGCGAGAAGATCCCTGTTGACGGGACAGTAAAAGAAGGACATTCAGCAGTCGATGAGTCCATGCTGACAGG
>WAQR01000217.1 GCA_015520145.1 Candidatus Hydrothermarchaeota archaeon | reverse complement strand
GGTTTTATCCAGGAATACAGGGCAGAGAAATCGATTGATGCCCTCAAAAGCCTTGCAGCACCAAGTGCCAGGGTCATAAGGGATGGGAGGAGGATCGAGGTTCCAGCAGAAGAACTGGTGCCCGGCGATATTGTGGTACTGGAGACCGGGAACAGGGTCCCTGCCGATGCCAGGCTTATAGAAGCATTTGACATCCAGGTGGACGAGTCCATACTCACAGGAGAATCCGAGCCAGTCAACAAACATCCAGATGCCCTGCAGGATGGAGATGAGGACACAGGGGACACGCATACGCCTCATACACCACATACCCCAACACCACATACACCTGACATACCAATATCAAAGCAGAGGAATATGGTATTCACCGGGACGCTGGTAACGTATGGGCGGGGACTTGCAGTCGTTGTCAGAACCGGTGACAGGACAGAGATAGGGAAGATCTCGGCAATGGTTCAAAAAACAGAAGAAAAACGGACACCGCTTCAGATGAAGCTCGATGACCTGGCAAAACATATAAGCATGGCCAGTATCGGTATCTGTTCGTTTGTTTTTGCAATCGGGATATTGCAGGGTGAAAAGCTGCTGTACATGTTTACGGCTGCGGTGAGCCTGGCAGTTGCTGCGATACCTGAAGGCCTCCCGATAGCTGTGACAATAACACTTGCAATAGGAGTGACCAGGATGGCGAGGAGGCATTCGATTATCAGGAAACTGCCTGCTGTCGAGACCCTGGGTTCTGCAACGGTAATATGCAGCGATAAGACAGGGACACTTACCAAAAATGAGATGACTGTTAGAAAGGTCTTTGCTGATACGCTGTACGAGGTGTCTGGTGTGGGTTATGGTAGCGACGGGCATTTTAGCCGGGATGGTAAGATTGTTCAGGAGCCAGGCGAACACCTGACCCGTCTGCTTGAGACAGGGGTGATATGCAATAACTCCAGTCTTGCAAAAAACGATGATAAAGGAGAATATGTTGTAGGACAGCCGACAGAAGGGGCGCTCCTGGTTGCTGCCAGAAAGGCAGGGATTGATATCGATGGTCTAAAATCCAGGTTTGAGAGGATGAGGGAGATACAGTTCGATTCCAGAAGGAAGATGATGACGGTTATTGTGAGAGATGGGATGGGGGAGTATGGGCAGACAATGATCGCCTTTACGAAAGGTGCTTTGGATATCCTGCTTGACCGCTCAAAATATATATATGAAAACGGGAGTGAGGTAGAACTTTCCCCTGAACACAGGCAGAGGATAGAGGAGGTGCAGCACGATATGGCAAGAGACGCGCTGAGGGTCATTGCACTGGCATACCGCACGCTGCCTCATGGGCAGGCCGGGCGGGGTATGGAGCAGGGGCAGATGCAGATGGGAAATGACCAGGTGGAGAATGACCTGGTGTTTCTTGGGCTTGTGGGGATAATGGATCCGCCAAGAGATGGAGTAAAGGAGACGATAAAAACTGCCCAGGAGACCGGTGTTAAGGTTGTGATGATTACAGGGGATTCCAAGGAAACCGCGACTGTGATTGCAAAGGAGCTGGATATCTTGGGGGATGACGATATCGCTTTAAGCGGGCATGAGCTGGACAGCCTGGATGACAGGGCGTTTGAAGATATCGTGGACATGGTGAAGGTATATTCCAGGGTCTCGCCTGAGCATAAGATGAGGATTGTTAATACATTGAAGAGGAAGGGCAATGTTGTCGCGATGACAGGGGATGGTGTCAACGATGTACCTGCATTGAAGAATGCAGACATAGGGATTGCAATGGGGAAATCAGGGTCAGATGTTGCAAAGGAAGCAGCAGATATGATATTGACCGATGATAATTTTGCGACTATTGTCGGGGCGATTGAGGAGGGGAAGTCAATCTATAATAATATCAAGAATTTCCTGAGATTTCAGCTCTCTACAACCGTTGCAGCGGTTCTGACAATAACAACGAGTACGCTTCTTGGATGGCCTCTGCCGTTAAATCCCATTCAAATCCTGTGGGTGAATGTGATTATGGACGGTCCTCCGGCCCAGAGTCTTAGTGTGGAACCGACTGATAAGGATGTGATGAAGAGACCTCCAAGGGACCCGAGGGAGAATATTTTAAGCAGGTGGATAATCAATACGGTGGTGATGACTGCTGTCCTGATGACGATTGGAACGCTTGTGCTGTATCACCTGGCACTAAATAGCGGGGTCTCAGAAGCCAGGGCGAGGACTATCGCTTTTACTGTGTTTGTGATGTTCCAGATGTTTAATTCACTTAATTGCAGGTCAAAGGATAAGTCGTTTTTCAAGCTTGGGGTTTTTACGAACAGGTATCTTGTTGCAGCAGTCATTTTTGCTACTTTGACACAGGCAGGGATCCTGTATATCCCGATAGCAGCGGATATCTTCGGGACAGTGCCGCTGAGTCTTGGCGAGTGGATGGTTATCCTTGGCGTGGCATCGCTGGTGTTTATATTTGAGGAACTTAGGATATGGTGGATTAATAATGTATCTGACAGGAGAAGAAGAGCGAATACTTGATGGCGAGATGGGCACTGGGGCGCAAAAGGCAATGGAAATCCTTGTCGCTCTGGGCGATATCCAGGATGCAGAGAGGCTGATTGATGTGTCAAGTGTGCAGGTCTCGGGTGTGTCTTATAAGACTATCGGGGATGCTGGCCTGGAGTTTCTGGAGGACTGGGCGCGAATGGATGTGAGGACGAGGGTCTTTTCTACCCTGAATCCCGCGGGGATGGATATGGAGATAGGGAGGAGGCTCGGGTGTCCTGAAGGGTTTATTGAAAAGCAGATGAGGATTATTGATGCGTATAAAAAGATGGGTGTGAGGGCGTCGTGCACGTGCACTCCGTATCTTGCAGGGAACAGGCCGTTACCCGGGGCGCATATTGCATGGGCGGAGTCGAGCAGCGTGATATATGCCAATTCGGTTCTGGGTGCCAGGTCGAACAGGGAGAGCGGTGTATCAGCTCTGGCATCGGCTCTGGTCGGGAGGACGCCTTATTGCGGGCTGCATCTTGATGAGAACCGTGAGATTACGTTTGTGGTGGATGTTGATGTCGGGTTGAATTGTAAGAGGGATTATGCCGCATTGGGGTACTATGTTGGGAGGCGTTATGATGGGATCCCTGTGTTCAGGAATATCAGACCTTTAGAGGATGAGATGAAGATTATGGGTGCGGCCCTTGCGACAGGGCCGATTTCTATGTTCTATGTTGAGGGTGTAACGCCTGGCAGTGGGAACGCTGACGTGGATACAAGGGGACTGGAAAAGGTAAAGTTTACAGATGATGAGTTGAAGGAGGCGTGTGAGGGACTTAATACTTGCAGTGATGAGCCTGATGTTATCTGTCTCGGCTGCCCGCATCTTAGCCCCGCGGAGATCAGGGAGGTGGTCAGGTTGAATCCTAAAAAGGAGGTGTGGCTGTTTACTGCACGGGAGAATAAAATCCCGGTGAGGAATAAGAATATTAAGATTATTTCGGATACGTGTATGGTCGTCTCTCCGCTAAAGGAGATGGGGATTGGGTCTGTTGGTGTGAATTCTGCAAAGGCAGCGTTTTACTGCTCGAACCTGTCGGGGCTTGATGTGAGGTTTGATTCTGTTAAGGGGCTGCTTGAGAGCGGTGGGAGGTAGAGGGGTTATGAAGATATATGGCAGGGCGATTTTTGGGGGATGTGTGGAAGGTGAGGCTGTGGTGACGGATGAGCCGATAACGTTTTTGGGGGGCGTTGACCCGAGGACAGGGATCGTTGTGGAGAGGGGGCATGAACTTGAGGGTGTGGAAATAAAGGGGAAGGTGCTGGTCTTCCCGAAGGGTAAGGGTTCGACGGTGGGTACATACGTCCTCTACCAGATGAGGAAGAATGGAACTGCACCTCTGGCGATGATCAATACTGAGGTTGACCTGATGGTTGTAACGGGCGCGATTATCTCGGAGATACCGATGGTGATATTGAAGGAGTTTCCGGATGTGAGGACCGGGGAGAGGGTAATTATAAATGGGGATGAGGGGTGGGTGGAGTGGGAGTAGAGAGAGGGCTAATTACCTTACGTAAACTACCAGTTCATGTATCTTTGTGAAATCGGGGTCTGTGGTAATTATAGTTCCAACTCCCGAACTAATTGCTGCAGAGGCATGAATCGCATCGCGCGGAAAAAGCCCGTGTTCCTTCATGATATTAAGAGCGTTTAAGCTGTTTTCTATTGTAACTTCTACAAGAACGAGGTTTGGAATCTCCAGTAGTTCATGGGTGATCTCTTCGATATCTGCCATGTACCTCTTAACGATGTCTTTATCCTTGTTTAATGCGTCTAGCCATCCCTCCCTGCCGAAATCTCTCATTACCATGATTTTCAAAAGCGCATACCAGATTTCATCCAGGCCAAGGTTCGACATGATAAGGACTGTCCTGTATTCTTTTAATTTTTCTGAAAAGTCTTTACATTCGACATGATATTTTGAACCTTCAACAATAAGATTGATGAAAAAAGAAGGGTCTAAGTAAGCGATCTTTGGTGGTATCGCATTAAAGCTCAAGATGTTCTTTTGTCTCTTCAAAACCTTTCATCCCCATGATCTCTTCTACTTCAACTTTGAGTTTTATTCGCCCAGTAATTTTATTCCATGGGTCTTCTCCTACAGATGTTTCCTTTCCGAAATGTACAATTCTCATTTTACGACTGAGGTCGTCCAGAATATCTGCTGTGGATGACATTTTTGTTTACCTGTTTAAATTTGTGATATTAACATTTAATATAGTTGCCGTAAATAAGTGGGAACCTCTACCAGATGAGGAAGAATGGAACTGCACCTCTGGCGATGGTAAATACTGAGGTTGACCTGATGGTTGTAACGGGCGCGATTATCTCCAAGATACCGATGGTTGTTTTAGAGGAGTTTCCAGATGTGAGGACCGGGGAGTGGGTAATTATAAATGGGGATGAGGGGTGGGTGGAGTGGGAGTAGAGAAGGGGCTAATT
>WAQR01000216.1 GCA_015520145.1 Candidatus Hydrothermarchaeota archaeon | reverse complement strand
GTATAAGAGACAGCTTTAGGATTCTCCCTGCCTCACTATTCCTTTTTACCTTAACTACAGACAGAATCTTTTCGTCCACAAACTTTTTGTCATAGCAGGAAAATTCTGAGCACCTTCTTTTCCGAGCCCCCTATCCCTATTCCCCACACAGACAATATATATCTTACCATTTTTATATCGAGAACGAATGAGAAAATATTTTTGTCCCAAAGCCGTATTCAGGGTAACATTTATAATATCCGATATCAATACAGGTATGATAAGTCCAAATATGAAGATCTATAATAAGACGAAATCAAATCTGATATCAGATGCAAAACTTGCCGATACCTTCATCAGCCGTACCTGCGGGCTTATGTTTAAAAAGAAACTAAAAGAAGGTAGCGGGCTTTTAATAAAATATAATCCAAGACTGAAATCGAGGACAATCCACTGCTTTTTCATGCGGTTTACAATAGACCTGATATTCATCGATGATAATAAGAAGGTGATAGATCTCACTACCCTCCCGCCGTGGAGGATATACACACCAAAAGGCATGCCCTTATGGGTACTGGAGGTCAACGAAGGTGTTATCGAGGAGAAAAACGTAGAGCATGGCGATGTCCTGGAGTTTTAGCTCCCGGCATCTGGCTTTTCGTCCCCTTTTTATCCCTGCACATCCTGGCCAGGCAGGTATTGCAGCATCCTGACATCAAAAACCTTTTGTGGCAGAATGTCGATTCTCTTCTCATGCGACTCGATCTCCACATACATACAAAGTACTCCAGAGACAGCAAAACTGACCCCAGGGAGATTATCAAAGTCGCAAAGAGGTCTGGACTTGACGGTATTGCAGTAACAGACCATGATACCATAAAAGGTGGTGTTGAGACAAAGAAGATTGCCGGCAGGGACTTAGACGTAATCATCGGCGCTGAGATAATGACCAATAAAAGGGAAGTGATAGGATACTTCATCAGTGAGGAGATAAAATCAAAAGAGTTCTTTGAGGTTCTCGATGAGATAAAATCCCAGGGCGGGATTTCCTGCATCCCGCACCCGTTTGACTATATCAGGATTACAAGCAGCATCAGGCCGACAAAAGAGATTCTAAAAGCGGTTGACAGGATCGAGGTCCTAAATTCCAGGTGCCTGCTCTCAAGTTTCAACAATGCTGCCAGAAAGGCTGCGGTAGAAAACAGGCTCGGGATAAGTGCTGGAAGCGATGCCCATACCGTGTCTGAGATAGGGAATGCGGGAGTAATTGCAGACTCTATTGGTGATTTAAAGAAAAAGAAAGACCTGGAGGTATTCGGCACAAGGACGCCTTTTATAAATCTAGTAAAGACAAAGATAATTAAAACAATGTCCTATGGAAGGTGAGGTGAAATGGAAGGTGAAATGGACGGTGAAACAGGGTGAATCTTAAACAAATGGCAGCAATCTCTGCTGTAAAACTTGTAAAAAACGGCCAGATCGTCGGGCTTGGAACGGGTTCCACTGCCTATTTTGCGATTAAAGAGCTCGAACGGCGGATCAGGGACGAGGCCCTGGACATCCTTGGAATCCCCACATCAAAAGCAACTGAAAAGATAGCAGAAACGTCCGGCATACCCCTTACAACGCTCCAGGAACACGACGAGATAGACATCGATATCGATGGGGCAGACCAGGTCGATTCCAGGCTGAACCTCGTAAAAGGAGGTGGGGGTGCACATCTTAGAGAGAAAGTTGTCGCTTCAAATTCAAAGAGGGTGGTGATAATCGTGGATGAAAGCAAACTCACATCCAGGCTTTCATATCCTGTACCCGTGGAGGTGCTGCCCTTTTCCTGGATGCCTGTCAAAAAGAAACTGGAGTCCCTGGGGGCGCTGCCAGAACTGAGGATGGCTGGAGACGCTCCATTTCTCACTGATAATCAAAATTATATCATCGACTGCGATTTTGGAGTGATAGAAGATCCAGGTGCCCTGGAGGCAGAGATAAACTCTATTACAGGTGTTGTTGAAAACGGGATATTTACCGGTCTGACATCTGAAGTACATGTCGGCACACAAAGAGGT
>WAQR01000215.1 GCA_015520145.1 Candidatus Hydrothermarchaeota archaeon | reverse complement strand
TCGACTTTTGTATAAAATATCTCTTCAGGGTCAGCGCCTGACCCGACCACACCATCCCTCCATGCGATGTGGACGTCATTATTGGAATCGACTGCAATCGTTGTGTGATATTTACTGGACGGAGTGCTTGTAAGCCTGATTTTATTGACCAGAATAGTCCCGTTGTTATACAGCTTTGAATAGTAAATATCTGTCTGACGGTCAGTTGTATTGTCGTCAGGAGATGCCGCCCAGGCTACATGGACAAAATCATTTGAATCGATTGCAAGGGTCGGCCAGGTCGAAAGGTTCCTGGAGTCACCCGTCTGGGCAAAGCCAAGCCTGGTCTCTGGAGTCAAGGGCGTCCCGTTGTTGTCCAGTTTGATATAATACGGCTCAAAGTGGCCGTTTTTATAATCACAGTAAGTTATATGAATATTATCATTAGAATCCACTGCCAGTACCGGACATTCGGAGAGCTGTCCATCACTTACAGTTATCTGTTTCTCTGGAACCAAAACGTTCCCATTTTTGTCAATCTTGGTATACCATATCTCTCCGTTAAGGGGATTCTCGCTAGTCACTTCGTTGTATGCAATATGCAGATTTCCCTGGGAATCAAATACCGCGTTTGCAAAACGGGAATCCTGATTAATCAAAGTGTCAGTCACTCTAAAATCCCCGGTATCAGCCCACTGTGCTGAAGCTGTCCCAATAGAAGATATAAAAACTATTAACGTTATTAACGCCAGACACATTCTCTTAGGATAAAACCCCATTATCTACTCACCTCGCCTTTTTTATATTGTTGTTATAAATAAGTGTGGTTCTTATATATATACTTTTTGTAATGAATAGACAGAATATGCAACCTGGTACAGTCCCTTTAGTGTATTTTTTTTCTGTTAGTATAAAATGATTTCTTCTCTTAGCCATTTAGAATCAATATTCATCCCTTTCATCAGGATATCCCCTTTCGATTATCTTCTGGAGTATGCTCCGTGTACTGTACAGTGGGCACTTCCTGAACTCATTTATCCGCTTTATTCTCACAAAAACCCCTCTTTTTTTAAGCTCTGATCTGATAAATTCCTCATCGTGCCTCTGGTCAGGACCAAGGACAATCACATCAGGCATTATATCTTCGACAACTTTTAGAAAGTCCCCTTCATTTCCAAGAATCGCAATATCCACTGGTTTGAGCTGCGATACCATCTCAAGCCGCTGTTCTTCTGGCACAATCGGAATCCTCTTCCTTTTCTCAACAGTCGAATCCTTTGCAATAACCACGACAAGGATATCGCCCTCGTCCTTTGATTTTGTTAGAAAAAATACATGTCCGGGATGCAGGATATCAAATACACCGCCGCAGACGACAACCCTAATTTTCTCCCTACCCTTTCCTGTAATCCTGTATCCCCTGTCATGTGCTTCATATTCTATAAGACCGTCATTTAACAGTGCTTTGATTTCTCTTCTGCCAATTCTCTGTTTGATTATCCATTCTTCTGATACGATTTTATCCATAAAACCTTGTTTCCATATCTCCTTTAGGATATCTTTTTCATTCATCTCACTCATTACTCATTCATACTACATATCCCAGGCTTTTGAGTTCTTCCTTTGTTTTGTTGCTGATTTCACTATCAGATGATACACTTTCGTCATCTTTAATACCCTGAATACTCTGAAGTTCAGTCAACCTCTCTTCTAACTCTTTTGCAATTTCGGGATATTCATCAACCAGATTATTCTGCTCGCCTGGGTCATCTTTTAAATTGTACAGCTCCCTGCGTGTTTCAATTTTTTCCCATCGCCTGTGTTTTTGCGGTTCAAACCTCAGTTCCATATATGACAATATCAGCTTCCATCCATCCCCTGATATTATAGAAGAATGATGGGTCGCCATCTTACTATAAACTTCCAGACTGTAATTTTCGCTGCCTTCGTTTTTTAATATGGGCAATAAACTGACACCATCAAAAGAGCTGTTCGTCTCTATTTTCAGGATATCAAGGACAGTTGGCACAACATCAAGAAGCCTCACCTGCCTGTCAGTTTTTATTTTCGCACTCCCTGGAACCCTGATGATCAGTGGGACATTTATAAGTTCATTATAGAGTGTATGCCCATGTCCAATACTTTTGTGATCTTTGAATTCCTCCCCGTGGTCTGTAGTGATAATAATTACAGTATTATTATATAAACCCATCTCCTTTAGTTCGCTTAGCAGTGTCCCGATACTGTTATCGACATAATTTATCTCCCCGTCATACAGTGCCTGGGCGTGATAGAGTTCTTCATCTGTTAGATTTAAATCTGGATTTTTATATTTATTTATTGTAGCAGGAGCTCCAAAACTATCCTTGAACTTCCCCTGATACCCTGGGTCATATTGGTATTCTTCGTGACTGATATAAGGAGTATGAGGCTCCATATAGTGTAGCCACAAAAAGAATTTCTGGTCTTTATTCCACTTTAACCAGTTTAAACCTAGTTTGGTCACCCTGTCGGATGATATATATGGCGGCTGGAAGGTATCCCCTCTAAATTTGAAGTAATAATAATCAAAACCCTGATCAAATCCCCTCCCTTCTTTAAGCCATGAATTGGTTACTATGCCGCCTGTTATATATCCGTTCTCTCTTAGCATCTCTGCCAGGGTTACTTTTTCCTCGTCCAATTTATGCCCTCCCAGTCTATATGAGCCGGCGAACCTGGTCGGGCTTTTCGAGGTCATAAGTGAGCTTAAAGATTGACTTGTTGCACTGGCCTGGGCATAGGCACTGGTAAACAAGACGCCATCATCGGCAAATCTATCTATATTGGGGCTGGTGTTTCTGAAATAGCCATAACTCCCGAGATGGTCTGCCCTCAAGGAATCTATTGTAATGAGAATAACATTGCAGCCAGAACACCTGTAGCCGCCGTAGTCTATCGCTACTGGAGGCCGTGTATTTGAATCGTCCAGATTTTTGGTAGAGAAATACGAAAAGACTGAAAGTAGGATTAACACAACAATGATGACAGGCAATATTGCCCTGAATCTTTTATCACTCTCTATTTTAATCTCTACCACCCGGTCCACCTGATTGGACTGTGTGCACATATCCATATATTACAAACAAGATACCAACAAACAAAATACCAATACTAACAGGGAAATGATATATAAAAATCTAACGGACAGTGGCTATGCTGAGATATCCTGAGATATCATAATAGGTTATATCTTTGAAAAAGGGGATGTTTGTGAGGATCTGTGAGGAGAAAAATGTTTGTTTTCGCACAACTAATATTCTTCTCAAAAAATACTTAAATAACGTAGACAAAAATATTCGTAATATAGGAATACTGGTATTAATTGGAATAAAGTAGGCATAGATTAGGGATAAGGTAGGAATAGAGTACGTGGAACAAATATGTGAAAATCCAGCACGAAACGAAATTGGGTAAAGCATAAATTTTTAGCGTGGTGATAGGTGATAGATATGCAGTTGAAATTAAAACGCAGAGCCCTTGAACTTGGATATCTTTTAGGTATTGAAAAATCTCTTGAAAGAATCAGGTTTTTGAGAGTTCCAGAGACGCCCCTCCACCTGCATGTTGAACTGACGAACCACTGTAATATGAACTGCATTATGTGTGCCAGAAGAAGCCTCACAAGGAAAAAGGGATATATGGATTTTAAACTTTTTAAAAAGATGATAGATGAAGTGTGCGAATACGACCTCTCCAATCTCCAGTTGAACCGATACGGAGAATCACTACTACACCCTGAGATATTCGACATGGTGAGATATGCCAAGGAAAAAGGGTGTAGGAATGTCGGTTTTATTACCAACGGGCAATTGTTAGATGAGAAAAAGGCAATAGAGGCAATTGAATCTGGTCTGGATTACATAATATTCTCGATAGACAGTATAGACGAAGAGAGATATAAGAGAATCAGAAGGGTTGGCGGGACACTTAAGAACGTGACAGAGAACGTAAGCCGTCTAAATGATTTAAAAAAAGCCAGAGGTCTTGCTAAACCACGCATCCTGATAAATGCTGTTGCCATGGAGATGACAAAGGACGAAATCAAAGATATCAGGAATTACTGGAAAGGTAAAGTAGACAGGGTGAATATACTTCCATGTTACACATATAAGGATATAGATGACCTGTCTGTCAATAAAGAGGATAAAAAGACTCATGCATGTGAATTTTTCTGGAAGAGATTGATAGTTATGTGGGACGGGTCTGTAACAGTCTGTTGTGTGGACATTAACTGTGAGCTGAATTTCGGGGATGTCAACAGGGAACGTATAATCGATATCTGGAATGGCGAAAACTTAAACAGACTTAGAGAGATACATATCAACCATGAATTTGAAAAACTGCCTGTCTGCAATCAATGCGAATTTATAACCAAGACCTTTGATTTATAGATGCAAATCTGGATGAACACAAGATACGCACAAAACAGAGAATTTAGGGATTCTCCTCCACCCATACGTCACCGTCTTCTGTTATTTCCTTTTTCCATATCGGAACCACTTTTTTGAGCTCGTCAATGAGCCAGATACATGCCTTGAAGGCATCTGCCCTGTGTTCTGCTGCGGCGATGATTAAAACGATGTTTTCTCCAATATCAATCTCCCCTCTCCTGTGTATGATCGAAACCTCGATTATATCAAATCTGTTTAAGGCATTCTCCCTCAACTCCTCGAGTTTTTTCTGGGTCATCCCGGGATAGTGTTCAAATACCAGTTTTCTTATCTCTTTGCCTCTTGAGAAGTCTCTGGCAGTACCCAGAAACGTTACAATTCCTCCTATCCTTTTGGATTTGGACTTCACTTTTTTTATCTCTTCTTCTATCGAAAAATCCCCACTCTGTATCCTTACCTCAGTCATATTTATCCTGACCTCCATAACCTCCAGAGACCGGTGGGAAGATGGCAACCTCGCTGTTGGATTTGACAGTTGTATCATCACTGCCCACCTCCTGGTCTACTGCAATGATTGCGTTGCCTTTCTCAATCAGTTCCTCTATCTCAGGGATTTCATTTTTTAACTTCTGGATAAATCCTGCAAGTGGAACCTCGTGCTCGATGTCAATCTCAATCTTCCCTCTGCCCAGTTTCTCCTTAAATCCCGCGAAAAATTTCACCTGCACCATGATTCTACCGTCCTGATTACTTCGTCTTAAAGTCGAGATGGGTATCACGCTTAGTATTCTCGCCTTTTCGTCTCTGGTTCGACGAAAAACCGAGGTGGGTATCACGCTTAGTATTCTCGTCTTTTCGTCTCATCGGACAGTGGTCGAATTCGCAGTCCATGCAGTTTCCTCTTGGTGGCCTTACTTCAGTTTCGCCCTTTATTGATTTTACAATCTCAACTGCCTTTTTTATCCCCAAGTCACTACCTGTTAAAAGGAAGGTCTTCGAACCATAGGCATTCCCAACACCTCCAGAACCTATCGGGACTGCTTCCGTCCCTGTCAGGATATCAAATGCCTCGATTTCTGTAATAAGCTCTCCACAAACAGGCATTATCCCGACCGGGATTCCATTGGAATAATCCATCTCATAGATACCTGTCAGTGTTGAGATATCGTTTATCGAGTGCGGGATAAGCTTCTCAAGCCCCACAGGGATTATGATACGTGTGCCCCGCGCCTTGAGGATGCCGAGGGTAGCTATTGTACCTCCGAGAGGACTTGCCATCATGACACCAGCCATACCTTCAGGGTCGATGGCGTTTGCACCTTTGATAAAGACATCTGTATTTTTCATACGTTTTACTGCGTCTGCCACTCTCTCGTCTCTTCTTTTTCCCTTCTCGAGCACGACATCTTTCAGCCTTCTGGATTCAGGTACAACACATGCACCTCTCTCATCAATGAACCCGGCAACGTACCGCTCCTTTTCAATCTCCTCCCCCAGGATTTCCTCTACCACAAAAGAGTTTGTAAGCCCAAGACCAATAGCAACAATACCCTCTTTTAGTGCCTTTTTAACAGCGGGATGCTCTTTTACTGCCATGGCTATCAGCCTTTTAGATTCTGCTGGAGTTAATGTGAGCTGTGCTTTCATAAGTCCAACCACCCGTCAAGCCTTCAATCGACCTTTTCGCTAATAGAGTCTATTGTACACTCTGTCTCCTTTGAGATCTCCTCTATTTTTTTAAGTGCACTGCGCCTGTTCTCGTCCGTCCCTACCAGGTAAAACTTCATCACAGACGGCATCTTCTCCTCAATACCTGCCTTTAGTGCTGCGAAAGAGACATCGACATGCATGACCTCAACATCTATGTCCTTAATCGCTTCAGAGAGTTTGAATATAAATCCCCTCTCAAGAACATGTCCGACAATCCTTATCCTGGTCTTCTTTTCTAACAAAGTACCAACACCTCACTCATTTTCAGCCTCTCTTTGTGCCAGCTCTCCGAACTTTTGCTGAAACTTCCACATTACAAAGAGGAAGCTTTTGAAATTATCGTTTAATGCATTCATCAGTTTTCCTTTGGTTAGCTCGTCGTAGTAAATCGTCCTTGTGAACTGAATCCTTTGTATCCTTTCCACATCTGGGACTATGCGAAACTGGTCGTCCCTGAAAAGCAGTCCGAGCCTGAGATCCCACATGAAGTCCTGCCTCTCTTTTTTATCCAGTTTGTTTAGTCTTTTCATAAATTCCTCGTCAAGATTTATTCCGCTTAAAATAAGAATGCTGTCGTTTCTCTCTTTAGGCTGGAAAATATTAACATGCCTTTTTTCAGGGTATTCCACAATGAAATGAAAATATGCCATGTCATTGAATTTTTCTTCTTTAAATATCCCTTCTTCATTTGTCCATTTCTCAATCATATCTTTGATTTTTTCCTGTTCCTTACTCATGATTCTCACTTCCAGATTATCTGACTACCTATCTAATTACCTGATTAAAATTAATTACCTGGTACACAGGTTATAAAAACCTTCCTGTGGGAGTCGTATCTTATCCAGCCACTACAACACAACACTACACAACCACTCTCTTCCAGAACAAAACCCTCCAAGCACAGCTCTATATATCTATGTAGTAAGCTTCCTGTACACTTCAGGGAGTTTTCTCGGCAGGTCTTTTACATCATCCAGGATAATAAAACTCACATCCCCATACATCCGCGATATATAATCTTTTGCCTCCTTATCAATTGTAATGCAAAACGGACGTATATGCTTCCTCTTCGCCTCTATCAACGCCTTTCTCGTATCCTCGATACCGACTTCTCCTTTATACTCGTCGAAATCCTCAGGTTTTCCATCACTTAGGATTATCATTATCTTGATCTTGGCAGATTCTTCTTCCAGGATGTTATTTAAATGCCTGATGGGCGGACCCATCCTGGTATAATCTAATGCGTCCATCCCTGATATCCGTGCCTTTATCTCTGTGGAATACGTTTCCTCGAAATCCTTTATCCTGTAAAAATCGCACTGTTTCCTCGTCCTTCCAGAGAACCCGAATATCGCATACTTATCGCCCAAAATCTGCAACGCCTCGCACATGAGCACCAGGGCCTCTTTCTCGGTCTCTATTACCCAGCCAGTCGTAGAACCGCTCAAATCCACAAGGAACGCAACAGCGATATCCCGCTCCCTTTTGTCGGTCTTTATATACAGTTTTTCAGAAGGAGTAACGCCTGCCCTCATATCTGCCTTTGCCTCGATAAATGCATCTATATCGATCTCCTCGCCGTAGAACTGCCTTTTCAATTTCCTGTATTGCGGTCTTAGCATCTCGAACTGTCTCCTGATAAGATGGACAAGTCCGATATATTTCTCAAGGGTCTTATCCACAAATACTTCATTGCCTTTTTTGACATATTTCTCTCTTAACGCACACCACTTTGCCCTGTAGTGACCCATCTTATAGTCCCATTCGTCATAGAGGTATGCGCCTTCCATATCCTCTTCAGTGAGCTCGACCTGGAAGGTGGTCTCCCCTGCCTCTATCTCTGCCCGCACCATCCTCCCGGCACTGTCCAGGACCTTGGTTAAGAGGCTTGCATCTATCTCGCCAAGCTCTCCAAGCCGCCTTTCTATCTCCTTTTTTATCTTTTCCCAGATCTCATCTGGTATGTCAACATTCAACTTTGCAAGGAATTCCAGCGGTGCGGTGTGCTGTAGCGGGTCTAGAACCTCGTTTTTTACTTCTATAATCCTGCCCTCGAGGTCATCTGGTATCTCGACATCAAGTTCTTCTAAAAGTTTTTTCATCTTTAAAGTAAGCTCGCTTTCGGTCTCTTTCAAAGCGGCTGTTACCCTCCTCGGCCTCACATTCCCTCTAAACAGCACCTCCGGCACCCCGGAATAACCTACGCCACCAAGTCTCTCCTCCAAAAGGGCATATATCCTGGCTGTGGCAGCCACAGAATCCTCAACCGTTGCCCTTGATTTGAGCATATCATTGACAATAGAACAGCACTCATCGACCGTCTTTTTCCACTCTTCTGGAAAACCTTTTTTTGTCCTGCCTTTTAACAGTTTTTGCAAAACCCCTTCAATCACTATCTCCTTATCTGACAGATCTGTAAAATCTGGCCTGTTTTTCCAGACAACATCGTTTAATACCTTATCAAGATCCCTACCAAGCCCCTTGAACTCCTGTCTTAGATACTTCTCAACCCTTGTGTTCTCAACGATATTGAAGATATCAATTGCAAGTTTCCTTTGAGGAAACATGTTAATGAACTTTTCAAGTCCTGAAACACCTTCCAGTTCTTCTCTGCCGTATCTTTTATTTAGCTCCCTCAGTGTGCCCTCAATCTTTTTCGGATTTATATCAAAACTCCTATATCTAAGCTGTCCATACTTGTGTGCTGCAATCACCTTGTAGATAAGAAAATTATCCTCTTTTTTATCGAGTTCAGATATATTGTCTGGCAGGAATATTGTCCTGGTATCTGTGTAAATATCTTCCCTGGTACCAGTTATCTTAAGCCTCCCTCCACTTAACGCATCGACATAGATACTGAGGACCCTGTTTATTTTCTCCAAATCCAGCCCGACAGAATGGATCTCCTCGATTGTCTCTCTTGTAATGCCTTTAAAAAAATTCCTTGCAGGGACGATTCCATATCTTTCATAAAACATAATCCCTTTATCCACCCACTTTTGCATATCCTCGAAATTGAAATGGTTTATGGCATCTGCCGCAGTTCTAAAATAATGAAACGCCATCTCAGAATCGATCTTTGCTAATTTCTTTCCAAGTTTATAGACCTCTTTTTTTACTTGTGGGTCAAGGGTTATAATGCTTTCAACTGCTTCGTCTATGCTCCGAAGCCCCCGTGCAAAATGGACACCTGTAAATCTCTGCTCGATGACGTCCTTACCAAAAGTGGACCTTCCAAGGATTTTAAAAAGCTCTGTTCTGACTTTTTCTTTGTATTCGTCTTTGCTGACCATTGTACATTCCTTACTTACCTTACTTTTACTGTAATTATTTCATAAATATTTCATAATTATTTCATTTAATTTGCCTGGAAATGCTGTTGCCTGACTCAACTTAAAAACTTTTCTATTTCTCCAGTATACTGCCGGCAACTGCCTCACCGAACTCCC
>WAQR01000214.1 GCA_015520145.1 Candidatus Hydrothermarchaeota archaeon | reverse complement strand
GAAGATTTCGGTTCTAAATGTGTGTTGTTCTAAAGGTGTATGTCTGGCAGGAGAAAAATATCTCTATATGTATGTAATGTCTGCAAAAGAGGGGCTGTCCAATTAAAACGGGTTTAAAACGGGGTTTTGAGAGCGTTAATTGGATGGCCTCGATACTTTTCCCATGCTCTAGGCAAACTCTTTTCTATAAAGATAGCCCTATTTCTTGATAGAAAAACATGGGTGTTTGAATGAATAAGACGAAAATTGAATGGACGGACTATAGTTGGAACCCTATTACAGGTTGCACGATGGGTTGTCATTACTGCTATGCCCGTAAGATGGCAAACCGCTTAAAGGGGAGAGCAGGCTACAATGAACAGGACCCTTTCACACCCACATTCCATCCTGGCCGCCTGGAGGAACCTCTTAAAATGCAAAGTTCTTCAATGATCTTTACATGTTCCATGGGGGATTTTTTCGGCCCTGAAGTTCCTGAATCCTGGCGCGAAGAAGTCTACAAAGTAATGGAAAGAACACCCCGGCATATCTACCAAGTATTAACAAAACAGAAGGTTATAGAACCTGTTGAGAGACCATTATTCCCTAATAATATGTGGATAGGGTTAAGTATCGATGGGACATCTCGTTATTGGGAACGTTCACTTGTGTCATTGAAACAGTGTAGTGCAACCCGAAAATTTATTTCGTTTGAACCGATATTGGGAGATAATCTTCCTGACGACATATCTGGAATTGATTGGGCTATTATCGGGGCACAAACAGGTCCTGGTGCGAGTCCACCTGATAGGATTATTGTCAGAGAAGTTGTCGAGCGATTACAAGAAGCAAAGATACCTATTTTTGTCAAGCAAAATATACGAAAGTACTTCATGGCCACGAAGGATCTGTGGTGGGTGACACGTGAGGAGTTTCCTGAAATGGTAGAAGGGGGAGTATAGGAGGACATGAAATGGGGGGTTCTCTCGATTCTAAAGAATTCATGGATGAAGTCAAGTATCACTCCCGTCAAAAGCATGTCTTTTTGAAGGCTTATCTTGATATCTGGTCTGAGCAAGTTGGGAGAAAGAAGAAGAACATTCCTACCCTTGATATTTATGATATGTTTGCTTCATACGGAAGGTGCAAATGTTCTGAATCTGGTGAAGAGTGGGATGGATCAGCCATTTTGGCTGCAAGATGTTTGTGCAAGTACTCAAATGGCAGACGCCTCTGGCTGAACAGCTTCAATGAAGATTCAGATGAGATGGCAAAACAGCATAGAGGATTGAATATGTGGTTGGACGCCTTGGAAATTCCTCCCAGAGTTAAAATAAATCTAGATGGAAAGCCCATTGGAGATGCAATAGACAATGCCTTGAAATATGTAGATCCAAAATATCCAAGCCTATGGATATTGGATCCCTGGAGCCCTTCACAGCTACCATGGGAGGTTGTCGAAAAAGTAGCAAGAACTGAAGGGGTATTCTACACAAAAAAAGGAAAGGTAACCCGAAGACCGGAGATGTTCATCAACCTAATGACATCCGTACTTCAGAGATGTTCGGGGATGACTGATGGACAAGAAAAAGCTCTAGATATTGCTCTTGGAATGCCAACAGAAGAATGGAGATCGCGTCTGGATGAACTGAGGGAAGACGGATTGAACACACGTGAGGCGATAGTTGAAATTTACGGTTCAAAACTTGCGAACATCTATGGCAAACCGCCGATTGCACTGACTGTCCCTGGTACCGAAGGGAATCTTGTCTACACGATTTTCCTGGTAACTGAAAACGAAGCAGGTTATTATGTCATGCGTATAAAGAAATTACCAAAATACTTTGAATGGCATCAACATGAATGGGCAACAAAAGCGAAGCGATTGAAGCATAAGCGTAAGGGGAAGAGACGTGCTAAGAAGGCAGGTCTGACAACCAGTCTTGACGACTATTAAAGTGCCTGCCAGGTGCTACGATACCTCCCGGATGCCCCATCAGGTCTTTTGAATAAGGGCATTATTTTATATATAACATAATCCTATTTTTGAACGTCAACTATTCGCTGGTAGCACGGGGAAAATGAATATGAATCTGACTGAAGGGCAACACATCAAAGCAGACTTTTTAAACGGCACTGCGACAGTGAAAAAATTTGAAAAGAAAACAGGGTATTACCTGCTCGAAGTTGTATTAAATGAAACGAATGAATTCAAACCCCTGAGGATCACCGAGGAACAGTTAGATCTCGTCAAGATTATCAGCGGTGATTTATCTTCAATGAAGGATAGCGAAGACTTCTTTTTCTTTATAGAAGCTAACCGTATCAGACTTGCCTACCAGTTCGACCCCCTGCTTGCAGTCAATGTGTCTCAAGTTGACCCCCTGCCACATCAAATAGAGGCAGTTTATGAGTATGTACTCAAAAATCCTAAAATCCGTTTTTTAATTGCTGACGATGCCGGGGCAGGGAAGACTATCATGGCGGGTCTTATTATAAAAGAGCTTCAATACCGCAAAATGGCCAAGAGGATACTTATTGTAGCCCCCGGCCATCTCAAGTATCAATGGCAAAGAGAGATGAAAGAGAAGTTCAGGACACATTTCACTTTGATAAGCAGGCAGCTCATGGATGTATCATTCTGGGGGGAAAATATATGGGATGACCAGGATAGATGCATAGCCTCGC
The DNA here is from genome assembly GCA_015520145.1 of Candidatus Hydrothermarchaeota archaeon. Taxonomy (GTDB): domain Archaea; phylum Hydrothermarchaeota; class Hydrothermarchaeia; order Hydrothermarchaeales; family WAQR01; genus WAQR01. Next base: position 4,262 of record WAQR01000214.1, on the reverse strand, counting down.
TGGATTTTCTAAAGCAGGAAGATATCCTCAATAGATTGAGGACGTCCCAATGGGACCTTGTAGTAGTTGACGAAGCCCATAAGATGTCTGCTTACGGGTATCCAACTAAAAACGGTCCGAAGATAGATAAGACCCAGAGGTATAAAGTGGGAGAGGTGCTGTCGGCAATAACTGCCCACATGCTATTTTTAACAGCCACGCCTCACCGTGGAGATGAAGAAAATTTCCGCCTGTTTCTAGATCTACTTCGGCCGGGATTCTTTTCAAAAACCGAGCTTCTTCAAGAATCTGTTGAAAAGAAGGAGAACCCCATATTTGTCCGGCGTTTAAAAGAAGATATGAAAGGGTTTAAGGGAAACAAACTCTTTTCCCCAAGGCACGTAACGACTGTGGTCTTCAGCCTCACTCCCGCAGAGAGGGACCTTTACAACAGTGTAACGAAATATGTCCAGGATTATTTTGATAGAGCAAAGGAAAACAGAAGCATTACCTTTGCACTGATGATCCTTCAAAGGCGCCTGACTTCCAGTGTCCATGCTATTTTGCGTTCCCTTGAAAGACGTAAAGAGAGACTTGAAGAACTCCTTGAACTACCTGAGTTGATAAGGCAGGAGGAAGAGGAATATGAAAAGATAAGAAGACTAAGTGAAGAGGATCTTGAGGACCTTGAAGAAGAGGAGAGGTGGAAGATTGAAGAGAAGCTAGAGCACCTGACAATAGCCAGAAACCTCGATGAGGTGAAAAGGGAAATAGATGTGATATCTAAACTAATAGTAAAGGCCAAAAAAGTCAAAGAGCAGGAGATCGAGAGCAAACTGGTTAAACTCAGGGACGAAATTTTGGCGAATCTTAATGGAAAAAAGCTTCTGGTTTTCACCGAATTTAAAGATACCCTCGATCATCTGGAACAGAAGATTAGAGAGTGGGGATACAGTGTTACTACCATTCATGGCAACATGAATCTGGATGCAAGGATAGATGCAGAGAATGACTTTAGGAACACATCCCAGATAATGGTGGCGACAGAAGCCGCCGGTGAGGGAATCAACCTTCAATTCTGCTCACTGATGGTAAATTATGACATCCCCTGGAACCCGAACCGTCTGGAGCAGCGCATGGGTCGTATTCATCGTTATGGACAAAATTACGAAGTCTATATTTACAATATGGTGAGCAGGGATACCCGTGAGGGGCAGATACTGGACAGACTCTTTGAAAAGCTCAATCTGATGCGGGATGCCCTGGGCTCGGACAGGGTGTTTGATATCATTGAAAACGTAATCCCTGGAAGACGGCTGGACGAACTCTTTAAAGATGCCATATTCAACCAGCGCAGAATGGAAGAGATTTATGAGTACGTCGACAACATAGATGAGGCCGAGATCAGGGAGCACATCGAAAAGATTTTCATGACCGGCCTTGCGACAAAGCATATTGACTATTCCGGCATGGAGAAGCAGGTCCACACCGCAGACGAGAACAGGCTTATGCCGGAATACATAGAAGACTACTTTTTGAGGGCGTTCGAGAAACGTGGGGGAAAGGCGAAGAAGAGGAGTGGATACTACAGGATCGCGTCTGTTCCTTTCGAGCTTAGAAGATACAATGACGATTATCCATTCAGGTCCAATTACGGCAGAGTTTTGCGGGAATACGCAAAAGCGACTTTTGAAAAAGAGGTTGCTAAAGATGATTTCTCGTATGAGTTCATTGCTCCAGGACATCCACTACTTGAGGCGGTAAACCAGAAGATCCTGGATGAGTATGGCGCAGATGAGAATTCCATTGCAGTTTTTGGTGACGAGACCAATCAAAGAGAGGGTGTCCTCTGGTTTATTGAGGGTGAGGTAACTGATGGCAGTGGAAACACTGCTGGAAAAAGGGTCTTTTGCCTGTACCACAATACAAAGGGTGAGATAAATGCAGTCAATCCGTCGGTGCTGTGGGATTTGAGACCCTTGAAGGATGTAGAATTTGATGATAGTGTGAGGAGGCTCCTGGGTGAGAGGGAGGCAGTCGAGGAGCATGCAGTAACTGAAGTGCTGTTTCCTTACAGGGACGAAATAGAAAAGAGACGTAAAAACGACATCAGGATTAAGAAAAGGTATGGCCTGCGCTCTATAGACTATCTTCTCCAGGAGTCAAATGATAAGCTGCTCCAGTACCAGCAGAAACAGGTGGAGGGCACGGATATGAGCATGCCGATATTTAACGAAGAACGCCGCAAGGAAGACCTTGAGAAAAAGAGGGAGGAACTTGAAAAAGAGATCCTACTCGAAGGCCAACTGACCGTTTCTGGGCCGCGGATTTTGGGCGGTGCGGTTGTCCTGCCGATGGAGAGAGTGGGCATTGAGAAGGAAGAAATATCTGAGGGGGGGATGGTCTCTGATCCTGAGGTTGAGAGGATTGGCATGGAAATTGCTATGAAACATGAGCGGGATGAGGGGTGGATCCCTGAGGACGTATCGACGGAGAACCTGGGGTTTGATATCCGCTCGGTAAGGTACAATGAGGACGGCACTTTCAGGGATATCCGCTATATTGAGGTCAAGGCCAGGGCAAGGGAGGGGGCGGTGCGCCTCTCAGCAAACGAGTGGAAGAAGGCAAGACGTTTCAAGGAAAGATACTGGCTGTATATAGTAACCCGTGCAGGGGGCGACAGGCCAGGGTTAAAGAGGATTCAGAGCCCGGCAGAGGTGTTTAAGCTGGATGAGGACATATATGCCACGGGATACATTATCCCGTTTGACAGGTGGAAGGCTGTGTGAATAAGATGGAAATGAAGAAGCGGTTCATTGAGTATGATATGCCTCTGGCAGAGATATCTGAAGAGTCTGCCAGGGAGAAGAATATCCGGCACGGCCACCCTTCGACGCTGCATATCTGGTGGGCGCGCCGTCCCCTGGCGGCGTCCAGGGCCACGGCCTTTGCCGCACTTATCGATTTGCCTGAAGACAGGGAGAAGAGGGAGGAGATTAAAGAGGTCATTGCAAAGATGTCTCCCTGGGAGGAAGTGAAAAACGGCAATGGCAGGTGGATAAAGAAGGCCAAAAAGTTACTCAAAGAGCAGTGGGGCGATAACCCGCCGAGGGTAATTGACCCGTTTTCTGGCGGGGGCTCGATACCACTTGAGGCCCTGCGCCTGGGCTGCGAGACCCATGCCAATGACCTGAATCCTGTGGCGGTCTTTATCGAAAAGGCGACCCTTGAGTGGCCGCAGAAGTTTGGGGTTGATATTCCAAACCCAGAGCAAGAGGTCCAGCAGTCTTTCGACGGTCCAAAGAAGGTGAATTTCCTCTCTTACATGGTGGAGAAATGGGCAAACAAAATCCTCGAAGAGGCAAAGGAGGAGATTGGGCGTTTCTATCCCTGCGAGCCAGATGGCTCTATTCCCGTTGGGTATATCTGGGCGAGGACAATCCCGTGCCAGAATCCTTCCTGTGGGGCAGAGATACCGCTTGTCAGGCAGTTCTGGCTGGCGAAGAAGGAGAAGAAAAAAGTGGCTTACAAACCGGTGGTGGATAGAGAAAATAGGCGGGTGGATTTTGTCATCCAGGAAGGGGCAGAGATCGATTTTGATCCGGGTGAGGGGACTATTACCAGAGGAAATGCCCAGTGTCCAATATGCGGTCAGGTTACAAAAGCAGTAGATGTGAAGCGATTAGCCAGAGAAGGAAAAATGGGTGAGCGGCTAATCGTTGTCGTGCTTCATAAGCCAGGAGTTATAGGAAAGAAGTATAGGATTGCCACAGAAAAAGATATGAGCGTTTTTAGAGGTGCTGAAAAATACTTGGAGGAAAAGGTTGCCGATTGGCCTTACCTGGACAGTCCAGTACCAGATGAACCTACACCCGCGGGAAAAGGTAGGGGTGCAGAAAGAGCATTTTCCATTGGGAATTATGGGCTAAATACCTGGGGAGACCTTTTCAACTCCCGCCAAAAACTTGCCCTTATCACATTCATGGACAAAATCAAGAAAAGCTACGAGGGGATAAAAGAGGACTGTGCTGCTGCGGAATTGAAAAAATATGGTCTCGAACCAGATGAGGCGGCGAAGGCGGTGATGGGGTATTTGGCGCTTACTATGGATAGAATGGGAATGTCATATAACCGTTTAACACAATGGCAATCTGGTTATGAAAAGATGGGGAATATGTTTTCTCGCCAAGCACTCCCAATGGTTTGGGATTATGCAGAGCCAAATGCAAGTGGGTCAGGTGCAAGAAGTTGGGATAGTCTTATTTCCTGTCTCTTATACACAT
>WAQR01000213.1 GCA_015520145.1 Candidatus Hydrothermarchaeota archaeon | reverse complement strand
TTCTCTTTTGGCACATCTCCATCATCTCCATTATCTCCCTCGTCTCCATCCAGAGGGCCTCAAAAACAGCAGCCGCAGCAGCCGCAGGACACAAACGCTCTCAAACAGGAGATGGAAAAGCAGCTTAAAGAAAGAAAAGAGATGGAAAATGCCCTGGAAGATATAATAAACAATAGCACAAAATTCAGGGCAATGGAAAACCAGCTCTTTGAATGGGGCTATGGGAACAGAGAGCTGAAAATCACTCCAACTACCAATACATCAGGGAGTTTCAAATCACAGTATACTAGAAACGGGACTACTGCATGGATTGAAGGTGAGATAGAAGGTGGAAAGATAAAGAACCTCAGGAGGTGGAGCATGGAGGACAGGGAGGTCCTGGAAAAGAAGATAGAAAATGCCTCGCAATTCCAGGACATGGAAAAAGGCCTTGAAAAAAAAGGTCTAAGCCAGACCAAAAAGGAGATCCTCCCAGGAAAGGATAGCGTGTATTTCAACTATTCATACACAGGTTCTAAGGGTGAGCACAGGTATATAATCGGAAATGCGACCTATGGTGGAGAGATCAAAGACATTGAAATTGTCGGGAACGAAAAGGGATTGAATATATATCCATATCTGGCGATACTGGCGGCACTTCTCCTCATAGCGGTTATATATGTCTATTACAGCAGGCACAGGCATCAAAACAAACACCGCCGCCCGGTGATATCTAAACCAGAGCCCATCACGCATAAAGTCACCCCTGCTCCAGAGGTCAATGACCCGTTCATAAAGGCAGAAGAACTCTTTAAGGCAGGCAAGAAAAAGGAAGCGTTTTCAGAAATTTCCGGCATCCTGAGGTCATATTTTAAAGATAGGTATGGCATAAAAAGGGAACTGACAAGCAGGGAAGTAATGGATATCATGGATATCACACAGCCGCGGTACCGGCACCACCGGAAGCTGAAAAGATGCCTTGATATGTGCGACATGGTAGTATTCGCTGCCTACAGCCCGGGGGATGGAGACTTCAAATCAACGGTTCAGGCTGCAAGAGAGATATATAAAACCATACCCTGATAATGCCCGGATAATCCCTGTCAGATAATGCCAGTTAGAGAAAAATAACATTTCGTTACTAAAATATTTTATCTTGTTAGTTAGAATCTAAAATAGATGTAAAACTGGAATTATATAATAAGGATATTTTGCAGGAAATAAGGAGGTGTAACATCATGGCTGCACAGCTTTCAGGACAACCTGTATTGATTCTAAAGGAGGGGACTGGGAGGACCACCGGACGCGATGCACAGCGGACAAATATCACTGCAGCAAAGGTAATTGCTGAGTCAGTCAAGACCACACTGGGTCCAAGAGGGATGGACAAGATGCTGGTGGACAACCTGGGTGATGTCACAGTGACCAACGATGGGGTGACCATCCTAAAGGAGATGGATGTTGAACATCCTGCTGCCAAGATGATGGTCGAGATAGCCAAGACCCAGGAAGATGTTGTGGGAGACGGTACAACCACCTCAGTAGTGCTTGCAGGCGAGCTTCTAAAAAGGGCAGAGGAACTGCTCGAACAGGATATCCACCCCACTGTGATTGCCTCTGGATACAGGATGGCGGCCGAGAAGGCCAGAATGGTTCTAAAAGACATTGCAAAAGATGTGGATATCGATGATGAAGAAACCTTGAAGAAGGTGGCTATTACATCCATGACCGGCAAGGGTGCTGAAAAAGCAAAAGAACATCTTGCTGGAGTGGTTGTAAAGGCAGTCAGGGCTGTGGTAGATATAGACGGCGATACTGTCACGATTGACCCTGATAATATCCAGACACAGAAAAAAGAGGGCGGAGGTATTGAAGACACAGAGCTCATCCAGGGCATTGTACTGGATAAAGAGAGGGTACACGCCTCTATGCCGAGGAGGGTAGAAGATGCAAAGATATGCCTCATCAATTCTGCCCTGGAAGTAAAGGAGACCGAGGTCGATGCAAAGATCAATATCACAGACCCAAACCAGCTCAAGGCGTTCATAGACGAAGAAGAGAAGATGTTAAAAGATATGGTGGAAAAGATCAAGGATGCTGGAGCAAACGTGGTTATCTGTCAGAAAGGCATAGACGACATGGCACAGCACTACCTGGTTAAGGAAGGTATCTTTGCTGTAAGAAGGGCAAAGAAATCTGATATGGAAAAACTCTCCAGGGCAACAGGTGCACGGATTGTCACAAACCTCGACGGCCTCTCAAATGACGATATAGGTCATGCAGGCGTTGTAGAAGAGGTCAAGATAGGAGATGACGAGATGGTCTTTATCAGGGAATGCAAACAGCCCAAAGCGGTAAGTATCCTTATCCGCGGCGGTACTGAACATATTGTGGATGAAGTAGAGCGGTCTATTCAGGACTGTCTCGGTGTGCTGCCTGCTGTGATGGAGGACCGCAAAGTACTTGCAGGCGGCGGTGCACCTGAGGTAGGCGTGGCAAGGGAACTGAGGAAATATGCTAAAAGTATCGGCGGCAGAGAACAGCTTGCAATCGAGGCATTTGCGGATTCAATGGAAGTGATTCCAAGAGCACTGGCTGAAAATGCTGGACTTGACCCGATAGATGTCCTGGTTGACCTGAGGGCCAGACATGAGGACGACGGTGGAGAGACGATGGGAATCGACGTGATCTCCGGCAGGGTCAAGGACATGTACGAGGAAGGCGTTATCGAGCCTTTGAAAGTGAAGATTCAGGCAGTCGATTCCGCAGGCGAGGCTGCTGTGATGATACTTCGGATTGACGATGTCATTGCAGCATCCAAACTGGATAAAGAAGGTGGAGGCGGACCGTCAGATAGTGGAGGTGTAGGGGATACCGGATTTGAATAAATAATCCCCTTAAAATTCCCGGTAACTCCCCCCACCCACCCAATCCGGGCATGGGTATAGAGATATCAACAGGCATCTCTGCCCGGGTCACAGGCTATTGCCAAACGGCTAAAAAAAGAAAAGGAGGTGAAAATTAGATGAAGGTAGTACCGATAGGTGAGAGAGTGCTCATAAAGACATTAAAAGACGAGGAAGAGAAAACAAAAGGCGGTATTTATATCCCTGAATCTGCCAAAGAGAAGAAAAAAGAGGGTGAGGTAGTGGAGGTAGGTACAACAAAAGACGGCAAGGAGCTGCCGCTGAAAAAAGGTGATAGGATACTTTATGGTGGATATAGTTATGACAAGTTCGAACTGGACGATCAGGAATATATTATCCTGGATTTTAAAGATGTCCTGGCAAAAATAGAGTAAGAAAGAGAGTAACAAAGTAAAGATAAAGGAGGTGTAAAGACAAAATGGGCGCAAAACAGATACTGTTTAACGATGGGGCAAGACACGCCCTCATGCGCGGTGTTGACAAACTTGCTGATAC